>BNUC01000014.1 GCA_025997075.1 Betaproteobacteria bacterium
GCGCCTGCCACGGTTCCGGAGCACGCTCATGGCAGAATTTGGCAATCAACTGCGCATCCGCCTTATCCGTCTTGGTGCGTACCCGATGCGATTGACCAAACGCCTTGATTTGCGCTGGATTAATGACACTGACCCGGTATCCGGCCTGGGTCAGAAATTCCGCCACGGCTTCCCAATAGATGCCTGTGGCTTCCATGCAGACGTGGGTATCACTGACCTCGGCCCCCTTCTTTTTGAGCCATGAGCTTAAGTCGGCAAAGCCCTGGGATGCGTTGGTAACGATTTTGTTCCGGCACTGGCCGTTGGAGAGCAAGGCGCAGTCCAGTTTTGCTTTGGAGACATCAATCCCCAGATGAAATAACGTGTTCATAAAAACGATTCCTCGAATGATCTACCTTGTGAATACGGGCTACCGGCAAGCCGGGCCAAAGAGACTGTCCGATCTTGGTTCAGAGGATGAGTGGCTGCTGCAAGATCTACGCGACGGGCTTTGAAGCCCCAGGGCGGGCTCGGCATCCAGCCACTCTGTCTCAGGTGGCCTCCTGAGACAAAACACAAAACACAAGACAACAAACAACAGGATAAAACACCTCCGAGTTTCGGCGGCGCGCTGTCGGGGAAAGCGTTCCGGGCTACGCCCTCCACGCTTTCCCCGACAGCGCAAGAACCGGGTTCAGAGGCAAAATCAGCATACAAGGGCGGATGAGCGAAGTGTTATCCGCCGGATGGTATTACCACCCGCCCTCCATCTGCGAGAGCAGTCTCGTTGCCTCCCCGGACAGATCGCCCGCGTTCGGACGGAAAACAAACGGGCGCGCCGATAACAGCTTGCGGTACAAACTGTGGCTGCTGCGCCGGTAGGCGGGATCGTAATGCTGCTCGATCAATTCACGAAACAGCGTGGCCTTGGCGTCCGCGTCGATCAGGGCATGCCAGTGACTGACAATCTGATGCCCGTACTGGCCGGTAAGGCATGAGAGCAACTTCTTGAACTGCTCCGGCGCATCGAACAGGAGGGCGTAATCCTCACACAGGAAAGCTACCCGATCATCGATATCGGCTTCGACACGAATACATTCGGAATCGGCCAGCGCGCGCATCAACGCGTCGGGTAATTGAAGTTGACCGATTTTTCTGCTTTCCGCCTCGACGAACACCGGACGCGCCAGATCGAGCTTTTCCAGGGCTTGCAGCAGATGGGTGTCGAAACCCTTCTGGCTCGGCTGCGCTTCATCCGGCAGCGCCCCGAGCAGCGAACCGCGATGCCGCGCCAGCTCCTCCAGGTCGAGCGTCTGCGCGCCGCAGTCCGCCAAGGCGTGCAGCAAGCGGGTCTTGCCGCTGCCGGTCAGTCCCGCCAGCACCCGAAACGAAAAGCGCTCCGGCAGCGTCTGCAGTTGTTCCAAAACGTGATGCCGGTAAACCTTGTAACCGCCTTCGAGCTGACAGGCTTTCCAGCCGATCATCCGGAACCACGCGGTCATGGCGGCCGAGCGCTTGCCACCGCGCCAGCAGTAAATCAACGGTTTCCAGTTGATCGGCCGGTCGACGAACAGCGTTTCGAGATGTCCGGCGATGTTTTTCGCCACCAGCGCCGCGCCATATCTGGTCGCCTCGAAAGGCGAAACCTGCTTGTACATCGTCCCGACGGCGGCACGCTCCTCGTTACTCAACACCGGCGCGTTGATCGCGCCGGGAAGATGGTCGTCGGCAAACTCCAGCGGCGTGCGCACGTCGATGAGGCTATCGAAAAGGCCGAGATCGGCCATTGAAGCTAACGCGTTTCTCATGAGCGGCAAACGGGGGATAATGGCGGCGGATGTTTAATTGTAATTGAGGATACCCATGGATAAGGTTCGCCTGACTCAACTTTCTCACGGTGGCGGCTGCGGCTGCAAAATCGCCCCCGCGGTGCTCGCCGACATGCTCCGCGCGTTGCCTCAGTCGCAAGGCTTTCCCGACCTGCTGGTCGGTACGGAAACCTCCGACGACGCTGCCGTGTATCGCCTCAACGACACGCAGGCGCTGGTCGCCACCACCGACTTCTTCATGCCCATCGTCGACGATCCTTTCGATTTCGGGCGCATCGCGGCGACCAACGCCATTTCCGACATTTACGCCATGGGCGGACGCCCGATCCTAGCGCTGGCCATCGTCGGCATGCCCATCAATACACTGCCGATGGAAGCCATCCAGCAAATCCTCGCCGGCGGCGCCAGCGTCTGCGCGCGGGCCGGCATCCCGCTGGCCGGCGGCCATTCGATCGACGCGCCGGAACCGATCTACGGTCTGGTGGCGCTCGGCCTGGTGCACCCGGAGCGGGTCAAGCGCAACAGTCAGGCCCGCGACGGCGACGCGCTGATCCTCGGCAAGCCGCTGGGCATCGGCATTCTCGGCAGCGCGATGAAAAAAGGCGTGCTCGACGCCGAAGGCTACCGCCAACTGATCGACACCACCACGCAGCTCAACGCCGTCGGCGCTGAACTCGCCGCGCTCGACGGCGTGCACGCGCTCACCGATGTCACCGGCTTCGGCCTGCTGGGCCACCTGCTCGAACTGTGTCGCGGCGCTCAACTCGGCGCGCGGATCGAATCGAGCCGACTGCCCTTGCTGCCCGCCGCCGTCGGCTTCGCCCAACAAGGCATCGGTCCCGGCGCCATCGCCCGCAATCTCTCCAGCTTTGGCGCCGACGTTGCCTTCGCCGACGCAGTCCCGGACTGGCTGCACCACGTCATGGCCGACGCCCAGACCAGCGGCGGTCTGCTCGCCGCTGTCGCGCCGGACAGCGCCGACGACGTGCTGGCCCGCTTCCGCGCCAACGGCTTTGCGCAGGCCGCCGTGATCGGGCTGATGCAGCCCGGAGCGCCCACGATTTCTGTTTGCACGTGAGGTATCTACCTGTCTTTCAATCGGGCAATTCCGTGCCCTGGTTCAGAATGTCGAGATAGTCCGTGTAGCAGAACAGGCGGTTGCGCTTGTGCGCCGTCAATTCCTTGATGACATTCAACAGTTCCAGATGTTTCAAAGCCTTGTTGACGGTGGCGGCGGTCATGCCGGTTTTTTGCGTGAGATGGCCGGAACTGACAATGGGGCGCTCCATGAGCGCGCGATGAACCTGCAAGGCGGACGACGCGGCGCGCCCCAGCGAGGCAATGCGGGTCTGGTCGGTTTTGGCGAGCGAGAGTAATTGCTGCGCGGTTTCCACCGCTTGCGTGGCGGTATGGAGGACGGCCTCCGCAAAGAAATCGAGCCAGCTCTCCCAATCGCCCCTTCCCCGTACAGCATTGAGCAATTCGTAATAACGGGCGCGGCGGGTTTTGAAATAGAGGCTCAAATACAGCATCGGCGCGGAAAGCACTTTTTGCTCGCACAGCAGCAAGGTGATGAGCAAACGCCCCAGACGGCCATTGCCATCAAGAAAAGGGTGAATGGTTTCGAACTGCACATGCGCCAGTGCCGCCTTGAGGAGCGCTGGCGTGGCTTCTGGCTCATCGTGCAGAAAAAGTTCCAGTTGCCCCATGCACGCTTGAACACGCTCGGGCGGCGGCGGCACAAAAGCCGCGTTACCGGGGCGCGTGCCGCCAATCCAGTTTTGTGAGCGTCGGAATTCCCCCGGCGTTTGCGCACTGCCGCGACCGTGAGAAAGCAGGATGCCGTGCACTTCGCGGAAAAGCCTCAGGCACAGGGGAAAACCTTTTTTCAGCCGCGCAAGACCGTGCTCCATCGCTGCGACGTAATTGCTGACCTCCCGCGTGTCGGCAAGCGGCACGCCGGGGTTCTGCTCCAGTTCCAGCAGCAGCAGGTCGGAAAGCGAAGATTGCGTGCCTTCGATCATGGACGAGAGCACGGCTTCCTTGCGAACGTAGGTGTAGAGGAAAAGCGTCGTGTCCGGCAGCCATACCGATACGCTGTCCAGCCGCCCCAAGGCAATCAACGCCTGGTCGAATTTGTCCCGGAGCGCGGGCGTCCAGTCGATGCCCGGCACGGGTGGCAGCGGCGCGGGCACAAAGGCTCGTGCCGCTTCGCCGACTGTGGAAATGCTTACGTACTTGCCTTGTGTGCCGCGTTGCATGTCAGTGTCAAGCTAAAATAAGAGTTTGCGTTATTTTAGCATAATGGTAAAACCTAAAATAAGAGCTTGCGTTATTTTAGTTTGCGCTTATCGCCCAAACAATGCTGCGCGCTGAAAAATGATTTGCCGCTACGGGGAATAAGGACTTATCCGTAAATAATATTCATTTCCCCCTTCACCTTTCGGAAAGCGATAATGGCTGATGCAATCATCACCAAGGCCATGTAGCTTCGATCCGTTTTTTCGTAGCGTACCAAGAGTTTACGAAAGCGATTGAGCCAAGAATGGCAGGCTTCGACGACCCAGCGACGAGGTTTATAAGTTGGGTTCCTTGTTTTCGCATCAATCTCTTCACCCCGTGAGCGTACATGGGGTATGTAGCCCCGCTCTTCCATTTGCAGTTTCGCTGTCTTTCCAACATAGCCTGCGTCAGCGCACAGATTTTGAGGAGTTTCTTCTGTGACAGGCGGGCGAGGAATCACGACGGCATCCAGTAGATCAGGCAACATCTTCACATCGTGACAATTTGCTCCGCAGACGACGACGGATAACGGGACGCCACGCCCGTCGGTCAGCATGTTGCGCTTGCTTCCATTTTTTTCCCCGATCTGTGGGGTTTCTCCCGACAGATTCCTGTGCCAGCGGTGCTTTGACCATCGCCCCATCAATGCTTTGCCATGTCCATGCGATCCCCTCCATTTCATCATACTCAGCCAGACCGTTCTGCCAAAGTTTGAGGAATACCCCTGCCTTTTCCCACTCCAGGAACCGCTTATGAATGGCGCTTGAACTTCCAAAAACCTCCTTCGGTAGCGCCTTCCACTGACAGCCCGTACGCAGTACATAGACGATCCCTTCAAACACCGTGCGCGCAGCCTTCGGTTTGCGTCCTCCCCCTGCCTTACGCTTGTACTCTTTCTCAGGATCGCGTTGCGTTACTGGAATGAGCGCTTCAACACGACTCCAAAAAACATCTGATACTTCCCAACTCGCCACACGCTTCATGCTCAACTACCTCTTTGTTATCAAATAGCTTAAGCATGAACCATTTGGCAAAATATTACAAGTTATTTACGGATAAGTTCTAAGTTCCATAATGCATAGCCTACGGGAATTACGGCGGCAACGCGCTTTCCCTGCGCGCGAGTTTTTCGCGTGGCACATAAGGTCATTACCTCGAAGGACATATCTCAATGAAAACTTCCATCGTTCCCCTTCTTGCGGTCTCCCTCCTCGCGCTGGGTCTGGCTGGCTGCGCAACGGAAAACCACCGGAGTCTGGCCATCGAACAAGGCGTGGCGGCGACAACGCCTTACGCCGGTCCGCGGGTGCCTGTCTCGGTCGGCAAGTTCGACAACCGTTCCAGTTTCATGCGCGGCATTTTCACGGATGGCGTTGATCGGCTGGGAAGTCAGGCCAAGACGATCCTGGTCACCCATCTGCAACAGAGCAATCGCTTTTCCGTGCTCGACCGCGACAATATGGCAGAAGCAAAACAGGAAGCGGCCATCCGTCAGGAAGCCCAGCAACTGAAAGGCGCCATCTTTGTCATCACCGGTGACGTTACGGAGTTTGGCCGCAAACAGGTGGGCGACCATCAACTTTTCGGCATTCTGGGGCGCGGCAAAGAGCAAATCGCCTACGCCAAGGTCAGTCTCAACATCGTTGATACCCGCACGTCCGAAGTCGTCTATTCGGTGCAGGGCGCGGGCGAATATCAGCTTTCCAATCGGGAAATCATTGGTTTCGGCGGTACCGCCAGTTACGATTCCACCTTGAACGGCAAGGTGCTGGATCTCGCCATCCGGGAAGCGGTCGACCGCCTCTGCGCCGCCATAGACAGCGGCGCGTGGCGGGCCGCGCGATGAAAATCATGAGAAGGCAAACTCGCGTCCGGGCGCTCCCGGCCTTTGTATTGGTATTCGTGTTCGCCGCGTTTCTTTCCGGGTGCGCCACGGCTCCTCCGACCCTTTATCAGTGGGAAAGCTACGAAGCGCAGGTCTACGCGCATTTGAAGGGAGAAAGCCCTGAAGCGCAAATCGAGGTGATGGAGCGCGATCTGGAAAAAATCAAGGCCGGCGACAAGACGCCTCCGCCAGGGTTTTACGCCCACCTGGGGCTTTTATACGTGGAAAGCGGCAACGACGCGAAAGCCATCGACTGTTTCACAACAGAAAAAGGACGTTTCCCGGAATCCGCCCCTTTCATGAACTTTTTGCTCGGCAAATATAAAAAATGAACCTTCCAAACTCCCTTTTCCGCGCCTTGCGCGCTGGCCGTTTCATGGCGCTGGCCGTCTTCTCGCTCCTGCTCGCCGCCTGCGCCACACAGCAACCGGGGCCTCAATTCGATTACACCGCCTTCAAAGCGAGCAAACCGCGTTCCATTCTTGTATTGCCGCCCGTCAACCAGTCGCCTGACGTGGATGCCTCGGCCAGTCTTTTTTCCGTCACCACCTATCCTCTCGCGGAATCGGGCTATTACGTGATCCCGATAACTCTCACCGAGGAAACCTTCAAACAGAACGGAGTCACCGTTGCCGAAGAAGCGCACAGCCTGCCGCTTGACAAACTGCGCGAGATTTTCGGCGCGGACGCGGCCCTCTACATCACGATCACGCGTTATGGCGTCAGCTATCGCCTGATCGACAGCGTGGTGGAAATCGCCGCCTCGGCAAAGCTCGTCGACCTCAGAAACGCCCAGGAACTCTGGCAGGGCAGCGCCAGCATCGCCATTGGACAAAACAACAGCAATAGCGGACTCGTCGGCATGCTGGTGGGCGCGGTCGTCAATCAAATTGTCAACAATGTTTCGGACCGCGCGCACGAAGTGGCCGGAACCGCAAGCCGGCAATTGTTTTGGGGCGGTGGCCACAGTAACCGCCTCCTTCTGGGCCCCTATCACCCGAAGTACGGCACGGAATGAACCAAGCCAGAGGTGCCGTTTCGGACGACGTTTATGCCTTTATCGACCGCTTGAATTGCCTCATTCCATTTTCAAACCGCAGGTGACGATCCGACTTCGACTTGCCATGCTTCGCGGCTCGCCTTCGTGTCACCCGCGATTCCTGCTGCTGTGTCACCCTTGATGGCTTCGGCCACCACGCGCGCACACAGCGCCAGCGAGACCGCGCCGGCGTCGGGGTAGCCCAGGCTGCGCTGGGTATGCGACTTGACACGGTCGAGCTTCGGCGTGAGTTGCGCGGTAGCTTCCGCCGTAGCGCCAGCAATCTTGAACACGGAGAGATCGCCGGCCACGCCGCGCCGCTCGTTGGCCTTTTCGGGCGGGGCGCTGGCCACGTCGTCGGTGACCGGCAGGAGGCGCACCTCGATGCCTTCCGAAATGAGGCGCTCGGCCGCCAGACCGAAGTTGAACACGTCGCCGGCATATTTGCCGAAGCCGAGAATGACGCCGCCGCCGTGATCCGCCTTGCGGCAGACGTTGACCGCCAGATGTGTGGATGGCGAGGCGAAGATGTCACCGGCCACGGCTCCGCCGCCGACAACGATGGCGACCTTGCCTTTCGGCGAGGCTGTCGAACGCACGACACCGCCAATGACGGGCCACACGGCGCGGGAATAAACAGAGGCAAAGCCAGCCAGGGCGGTTTTTGCAAATTCTTCCGGGTTATCAAATAGTCATGTTTAAAACTCCCGGTTTGTTTAATCACGGTTCCATTTCGTTTGACAAAACCCTCCACACTCCGGTTCGTCAACCCGAACACCGCCTTGAGCACCAGCACCGTCTGGATCGCCGTGTCGCCTGGGGATACGATATTGCCGCCTCAAGGCTGATACGGGCCTTGACATTTGTAAATAGGTATTGACATTTGTCACTATGCCTATATAGTGGCTCATGGCGTCATGATTGTTCTTTTGCGTAGCATTGCTCATGAAACCTATTCCAGATCATTTTTTTGTGGTGTCTATTTGTAATATAGGAGGGAGTATGTCAAAGAAATTGAATGAAAACATAAAAACAGCGCAACCGGTTCAGGATATGGAGACATACAGCAGAGCGCATCTTGGTAGTATGTGGAAAACCTCAAAGGGACGCGTTTACGTTGCCACGGCTATCAGTGTGGTAGCTGCCGTCGTCATCGGTTGCGGCGGCGGCGGGGGGGATGACAATTCCCAGCCCACGCCTCCAACCGATAAAGACAACACTGCAATACCCTACAACGCCAACACGACAGATCCTTCTGCTCCTTTCTACGTTGACATTACGGGGCTTGATTTCTCAATCCCGACTCAACCACCGACTCGTACTGCAACGGCGTCCAGCTATCCAACAACGGCGACGACGCTGGCTACAGGCCAACTGCCTCCACTTTCTGCGACAGGTAATTTTCTGGTGAATGGTTCGAGAAATGATGCGCCCGAAGCTACTGTTCAATCTAACGTACCCACTGGTACCGTGGTCAGGTTTACCATGGCTTCGGCTGACAGCACCATCTACAATCCTGGCATTGTCCGGGACGACGATCCGGATGTGAGAAACAGTACGCTTTTCGTCGCACAGCCTGCTCCCGGCGACCCCTCGAATATGATCCTTATTGATCCTGCCAATCCTCACCCGGGACCGTGGACACGAATGGTAACCGTGTATATACCGGCTGGCTACGTTGCAGGGAGTGAAGCGCCATTCATGGTTGTGGGGGATGGCGGACTCTGGAGCGGCATGACAAAGATTCACACCATGCTTGACAACCTGATTTTTCAAAAACGCATTCCTCCTATTATTTTTATTGAAATCGGAAACGGCGGGGGGGACGCTCAAGGGAGCCAACGTGGTCGTGAATACGATACTGTAGACGGCACCTATGCAGAATTTGTTGAGCAAGAGGTTCTTCCTCTAGTAGAGCAAAATGCGGCAGTCAAACTGACCCATGACCCCGAGGGGCGCGCCACAATGGGATTGAGTTCCAGCGCCGCAGCCTCGGTAAGTATGGCCTGGTTCCACCCTGAGTGGTATCACCGTGTGCTTGCTTATTCGCCGACTATGGTCAATCAGCAATGGCCGCACAATCCCGCGCTTCCTGGGGGTGCATGGCAATTCCACTCACCATGGGCAGGCACGAAAGCTGGCGACACGCCAAATACGCCATTATTTCTCTCTCAGCCCAAGAAGCCGATCCGAATTTGGTTTGCCAATGGCGACCAGGATAACTTCTACCCGGCAGGCTACATGGCCGACGGAATGCACGATTGGGTGTTGGGAACGCACAATTTTGCAAAAGTTTTGGCTACTCAAGGCTATGAATATATGTGGATGTTCGCGCTCGACGGCCCGCATTTTGACGTACCTCTAATAAACCAGACACTACCTTATGCTCTCGAGTGGGTATGGCAGGGGTACCCTGTCACTCCGTAGTTGATATGGCAACAGGCAATAACTTGTTTCCAGCCATAATCCGGAAGCAGGTTCTTGCTTGTTCCAGGGTACAAAGGTGCAAAGGGACACAACAGACCTGTCTCTTGACATCATGTATCATGATATGACACGATAGTTGTATTACAACTATAATTGAATTCCCGCCGGATAAGCGGGGGTATTCCGATGTTCAACAAGCTTCAAGGAGGTTTATATGAAAAAGTTGTTCAAGCTTCTCTCTCTCGTATGTGGGATATCGCTGGCGTTTGCCGTATCTGCCGCACCCGCCGCACCCGAGGTTACGGCCAAACAGGTAAAAAGTACGGTCAAGCCGGACTACACCATCCGGATTGCGTATCTCGACGCGGGGACCTGGCCGGATGTGGTAAAAGCCCCGCTGCCGGAACACGCTTTTGGACTGGTATTCAAAAGCATCGTCGAGTCCAATTCCAATGGAAAAATAGCGGTCGAGCTGTTCCCCAATAATCAGTTGGGGGATACCAAGGCGACCATGGAAATGGCCAAGTCCGGCAGCATAGAGATGGCGGTCACCACGGGTACCGCGGCGAGTCTCTATCCCGCCCTTCAGGTGTTTTTCCTGCCTTATGTATTCAAGTCCGACGAAATCGCCTCATACATTTTTGACAACAGCCAGTTCTGGAAGGACATGAGCGCTGACTTTGCCAACAAGACCGGGCTTTACATTCTGGGCGTTGGCAACAACGGGATGCGGCATTTCACCAACAGCAAGCGGCCCATTCACAGCCCGGCGGATATGAAGGGTCTCAAATTCCGGGTCATGCAATCCCCCATCTACGTGAAGATGGTCGAAGCGATGGGCGCTCAGGCGACCCCTCTCGCGTCAGGCGAGGTCTATACCGCTTGTCAGACCGGCGTTGTAGACGGTCAGGAAAATCCGGTTTGGAACATCGCCGCCAACAAATGGTATGAAGTCCAAAAGTACATCACGCTGGACGGCCATGTCTGGAGTGAGAACTTCGTGATGATCAACAAGAAATGGTTTGACAGCCTTCCGCCGAATTACCAGCACATCATCAAGATCGCGACATACCACGGCGTGCAGGCGGACAGGGCCGCGGAAGATTTGGCGTCCAGGGTGCTGGATTTCTCGGCGGTTCAGAATGCCATGGAAGTCTATGTGCCGACCGCGGCGGAACTGGTGGAATTCCAGAAGGCCGCTGCTCCGACCTATGACTGGCTCCGGGGTGAAGTAGGCAACGAAGTGGTCGATAAATTCCTTGCCGCCGTCAAGGACGCGGAAAAGCATTTCGGATATTGACCTTTTATGGGCAGAACCGTAAAGGTTCTGCCCAGGCCACATAATTATTTTCGGGGATCGGACATGACAAAAATCCTGGACGCCGCAAGCGACGCGCTGGAAAGAATCGGCGTGATTGTCGTTACGGCGATTTTGCTGGCTGTTTTTATCCTTGTGCTTTTTGGTATTGTTTTCAGGTTCATTAACATCAATTTTTCCATGTACGAAGAACTGTCCCGCTGGGGACTTGTCGGTATGACCTTTATTGGCGCCAGCGTCGCGCTCAAGCAAAAGCAGCACGTGGGCATCAACATGCTGGTCCAGGCGCTTCCCCTGTCCGTGGCGAAAATTTGCATCGTCATCGCTTATCTTGTCAGCATGTTATCTCTGGTCATCGCCATGTTCTTCAGTTTTCGCGCGGCCTTCGGCGCGGCCAATATGACAGGCGATATAGTACCCCTCTCGATGATGTATATAAAATTGACCCTGCCGATCGGGATGATCATGATGCTGACCCATCTTTTGGCGGGCTTTGTAAAGGTCTTCAAGGCAAAAGACATCCATTCCGTTCTCATCGGATCATAAGAAAAGCGATTGCAAGGAGAGTAAAGATTATGTGGACCGTCGCCATCGTTTTCGTTGTTGCGATACTTATCGGCATCCCGATAGCTTTTGTGCTGGGGGCATCGGCGATCTATTATTTTCTGTTCCTTGGGAGACTGCCCCTGGATATGATTGGGCAGAAGCTGTATGCCGGTTGCGATAATTTCATATTGCTCGCCATTTACTTTTTCATTCTGGCTGGCGAATTGATGAATCGGTCGAAAATCACCGATTCGCTCATCGAATTTTCCAAAATCCTGGTAGGAAAAATCCCTGGCGCCCTCGCCCAGGTAAATATCGTGGTCAGCGTATTCTTTGCCGGGATCACCGGTTCCGGCGTGGCCGATACCGCCGCCATTGGTTCGGTGCTCATTCCCGCGATGAAAAAGGAAGGCTACTCGGTGGACTACGCCACGGCGATTACCGTGACTTCCTCGGTCATTGGGCCGATCATCCCGCCCAGCGTGGTCATGGTCATCTACAGTATGTCGACCGGCGCGTCCGTGGGTGCTCTTTTTGCCGCCGGGTTCATTCCGGGGATTGCCATCGCCCTTTCCCTCTCGATCTTGGCCTTTTACTACGCCATCAAGTACAAACATCCCCGGCGGACAGAAAGTATTACTTTCAGCCAGGCGGTAGTCACTACCCGCAAATCACTGGTGGCGCTGTTCTGTCCGGTGGTTTTGGTTGGAGGCATATTTTCGGGTCAGTTTACCCCGACCGAAGCTGCGGCCATCGCCTGTTTTTACGCGGTCATCGGCGGCATGTTCATTCTCCGCACCCTGACCTTGAAAGATGTTCTCGAGAGCCTCACCAAAGCCGCCGTATCCGGCTCGGTCATCCTGCTGATCATTTCCATGGCGGCGCTTTTTGGGCAATTCATGGCTTTGGAACGGATTCCAAGCCAAATGGCTCAGTTCATATTGGGGATAACCCAGAACAAATACACATTTCTCATGCTGGTGAATGTCCTGCTCATCTTCATGGGAATGGTCATGGAAACCGGGGCGACCGTCATTCTGCTGGCGCCTATCCTGGTTCCCATCGCAATGCAGCTTGGCATCCATCCCGTCCATTTCGCGCTGGTGATGATCGTTAACCTCAACATCGGATTAAGTACCCCGCCGGTGGGCGTATGCCTCTTTGCCGCGGCGCCTATTGCAAAAATCAGTCTCGAACGGATGTCAAAAGCGGTATTGCCCTTTATTCTGGCGGAGCTTGTCGCGTTGATGTTTATTACCTACATTCCTGATCTGGTTCTGTTTGTTCCCCGTCTTCTGGGCTATGCCTGATAAATCAAGACGACCCCATCGCATTTTCATTACAAGGAGATAAAATATGACTATCAACACTGTTGCCGTGATCGGAGCCGGTTATATGGGCGGCGGTATCGCGCAGTCGTTCGTTCTGGCGGGCCTGGATGTGGTAATCGCCGACCAATCCGCCGAAGCCACCGCGCAAGCCCTGGAACGGCTTATCCGCGAAGCGCAGGAATTTGAGGATCAGGGCCTTTACGGCGCGGGGAGCGCCGCCAGGATCAAGGCCGGTTTGCGTAGCGCCGCCAGCATTGAAGCGGCCGTGGCCGATGTGGATTTCATCGAGGAGGCCGTCTTCGAGAATCCGGAAGTCAAGCGCGAAGTGCTGGGCCGGATTTCGGCCGCCGCCAGGCCCGACGCGATCATCGGCACCAATACTTCGACCATCCCGGTCAGAGTGCTGGCCGACGCCGTCCAGGGTCCGGAGCGTTTCCTGACCGTGCACTTCTCCAACCCGGCGCCGTTCATTCCCGGCGTCGAATTGGTCGCCGGCGAAAAAACCGATCCGAAGATCATTCCCGAAATCCGCGAACTGCTCGCCAAAGCCGGACGCCAGGGGGCACAGGTTGCCGACGTACCCGGTTTCGTGCTGAACCGGCTGCAGTACGTGCTGCTCAAGGAGGCCACCGCGATCGCCGAAGAGGGCGTGGCCACCGTTGAAGACATCGACATGCTGGTGCGGACCACGTTCGGCTTCCGGCTGCCGTTCTTCGGACCATTCGCCATCGCCGACCAGGCCGGTCTGGATGTTTATGCCGGTGGCTTCTCGACTTTCGAAAACGCCTTCGGCCCCCGCCTGGCCACGCCGCAAATCCTCAAGGACGCCGTCACTGCCGACCGGCGCGGTTTGAAAAACGGGCGTGGTCTGATTGCGGACTACTCCGATGCCGAAAAGCAAGCCGTCATTGCCTACCGGAACAAGGCATATGCCGAAATGGGGCGGCTGTTGAGCGTGCTCGGCCCGGCCCCGGCAGGTACCAAGATCGGGTAGCGGCTGGCAATACGAAGGGGGCAGCTAAAGCTGCGCCCCCTGCCACACTTGCTTCGTATCACCCCTTGATGGCCTCGGCCACCACGCGCGCGCACAGCGCCAGCGAGACCGCGCCGGCGTCGGGATAACCCAGGCTGCGCTGGGTATGCGACTTGGCGCGGCCCAGCTTCGGCGTGAGTTGCGCGGTGGCTTCCGCCGCCCTGGTCGCCACATCCGCCGCGATCGCCCAAGCTTCGGCCAGGGACTTGCCTTTGGCGACTTCTTCGTTCAATGCGCTGGCGAACGGCACAAAAGCATCGACCAGCGTTTTGTCGCCGACTTTTGCGCCACCGAAACGCATGATCGCTTCCAGGCCAGCCTGCGCGCCCCTGGCGAGGGCGTCGGGTGTCAACTCATCCTGGTCACTCAACTGGGTGCTCCAGGTACGCAAGGCCAATCCCCACAAGGCGCCGGACGCGCCGCCCGCACGATCCGCCCAGGCGTTGGCCGCGGTCGCCAACACACTGGCCGCGCCGGCGCCAGCCGCCACGGCCTGCCGGGCGCCTTCGGCCGCTGCGGCTGAACCGCGCGTCATGCCTTGCCCGTGATCGCCATCCCCGGCTTGTGCATCAATTCGTCCCAGTTCCGGCTCGGCTTCGCGCAGCGCAGTGGCGATCTTGCTTATAACATTGGCGATGCATTTGCCGTTTTCTTTCGATACGGCGGAGGCCGGACCGAACTTGAGTTCCTCTTCCTTATCGACCGGCGCCGGCACCGGCTGTGTCGGGATGATCGCGCCACGTCGCATGACCGGAGCGTCCGAAGGGGCGATCCACCATTTTTCCAGCTCGTCGTCGAGCCAGGTCAGCGTCAGCGAGCAGCCGGCCATGTCCAGGCTGGTGACGTATTCGCCGACTTCCGGCTCGACCGGCGTCAGCCCGGCTTTCTTCAATTCCGCTTCGACGCTGACCCACAGGACGAACAGTTCTTCATATTTGGTATTACCCAGGCCATTGAGGATGACCGCGACACGGCCATTCGACCCGGCCGGTTTTTCCACGACGAGTTTGTCTACCAACATCTTCGCCAGTTCGCTCGCCGGTTTCAGATCGACTTCACTGATTCCCGGCTCGCCGTGGATGCCGAGGCCGACGCCGACGCGTTGCGGCGGCACGGTAAACAGCGGTTCTTTCGCGCCCGGCAATGTGCAGCCGGAAAACGCCACGCCGAACGAAACAGTGGCCTTGTTGGCCTTGATCGCCACGCGCTCGACCTCGTCGAGGTTCAAACCGGCTTCTGCCGCCGCGCCAGCAATCTTGAACACCGAGAGGTCGCCCGCCACGCCGCGCCGCTCATTGGCCTTCTCGGGCGGCGCGCTGGCCACGTCGTCGGTGACCGGCAGGAGGCGCGTCTCGATGCCTTCCGAACTCAGACGCTCGGCCGCCAGACCGAAGTTGAACACGTCGCCGGCATATTTGCCGAAGCCGAGAATGACGCCGCCGCCGTGATCCGCCTTGCGGCAGACGTTGACCGCCAGGTGTGTGGATGGCGAGGCGAAGATGTCACCGGCCACGGCTCCGTCGGCGAGGCCCGGCCCGACGAAACCGGCAAAGGCCGGATAATGGCCCGATCCGCCACCGACGACGATGGCGACCTTGCCTTTCGGCGAGGCTGTCGAGCGCACGACACCGCCAATGACGGGCCACACGGCGCGGGAATAAACGGAGGCGAAACCGGCCAGGGCGGTTTTTGCAAATTCTTCCGGGTTATCGAATACACAGGTCATGTTAAAACTCCCAGTTTGTTTATCGTGGAAGGAGGGTGCGCAGGTAATCGCGATTCATGGCGCAGACGGAGAGACCATCGCCGCCATAGTGTTCGCACAGGAAGGCGCTCTTGTAACCGTGAGACAGCGCCTTCTGAATGGCCCAGCGGTAGTTGATGATGCCCAGCGCCAGCGAGGTCGGGTACGAGGCGATCAATTTGTGCGCCGGGTCTTCAATGCGTATGTAGTTTTTGACATGCCAATATTTGGCGTAGGGCGCCACCTTTTCGATCATCGATTGCCAGTGTTCGACGGGCCGGTGCAGACGCACCAGGTTGCCGATGTCGGCGTTGATGCCGACCGCCGGAACGTCAACGTCATTCACGAAACGCACGGCGCCATCGGCGGTGCCGATGTAGGTGTCTTCGTACATCTCCAGCGAAACTTCGATACCGCATTCTCCGGCGTGCTTGCCGAGTTCGCGGATGCGCGTGACGGCCTTCTGGTAGATCGCCGGATCGTCAGGATTTTTGACGCCGTCGGCGGTCCAGAACCAGAGTTCCTGTTTCTGCGCATCGGTCAGCGCACCGAACAGGCCGAAGCAGACAGCGCCGGCGCCGATTTCAGCCGCCGTGTCGATGACGCGATGACAATAGGCGAGGTTGTCGTCGCCATGCGCCGGGTCGATCGGACTTTTGCGCGAGGTGGAGATCGCCGGGATCGTCAGCCCGAGGGTCTTGACGAGGAAGAGAAATTCTCCCTTGCGGCTCGGGGAGAGATCGGCCACCCTCAGCCAGCTATCGGTCGGGTCGAGTTCGGTGAAGCCGGCGTCGACGACCTGCTGTAACGAGCCGGCCCACTGATCGACCGATTGGTCTTGCACCAGGCTGCCGTCAGGCAACACCCCAGGGAAATTGATCATCGCCGCCGCAATCGGCCAGGTGTCGCGGTTCCACTTCGTTTTACAACATTCTACTGTCTTTTCGTTTGACATCGCTTTTCTCCGGTTTGTTAGTTTGTTGGTTTGTTAGATTTTCCTTTTTGATACATCAGTCACCAGTTCGACAATACGCGCGAAACCTTCGGGCTTCCACGCTGCCCGCCCGACGAACAGTCCGTCGACATCCTTGATATCAAGGAACGCACGCCCATTTTCCGGTGTCACCGACCCGCCGTAGATGATACGTGTCCGCCCGGCGATATCTGCCCCACGATGTTTGCGCAGGACGGCGCGTAACGCGCGATGCCGTTCCCCGATATAGTCCGGCGAGGCCGCCTCCGTCGCGTCAATCGCCCAACGCGGCTCATACGCGAGAATGATCTCCGGAACGCGTTCATCCGGTTGCCCCCCGGTCGAAATCCGCAACTGGTCGGCCAGCACCTGATCGGTGCGCCCTTCAGCCTTCTCCAGCGCGCTCTCGCCCAGGCAGATGATGGGAATCAGGCCGGCGTTCATGGCTTTGTCGACCTTGCACCGCACCTGTTCGTAAGTTTCACCGAAATGCTGCAAACGCTCCGAATGCGCCAGCTCCACGTAACGGCACCCCGCCTCGACCAGCATCGACGCCGAGATTTCCCCTGTCCAGCTTCCGGAATCCTCCCAGTGCATGTTCTGCCCGCCAACCGCGACCGGCGATCCGGCGAAGGCTTGGGCCGCCGCGGCCAGCGACGTAAAGGGCGGCAGGACGTAGATGTCGATCGCCGAGGTGTCAAAAGCCGCAATCCGCGCCTTCAGTTCTCCGGCATAGCGGATCGAATCCGCTATGCCGTTATTCATTTTCCAACCGGTTCCGGCTACCAACCTGCGCATCGCTTATCGCCTTACCATAAGAAAATCAACTCGAACGATATCGACAGCAGGCAGCAAAATGGCTACCGGACGATATCGCCGGGGAAACTGTTAGTGCGGATTACTTGTGATATTTCCGATCCAGTTCATTGACCGCCGCGACGTTACCGGCCGAGGGACCGTTCGGATCGAATTCGGAAGCCAGCCAGGCGTTGACGATGGTCTTCGCCAGTTCCGGTCCGATCACGCGCGCACCGAAAGTGATGATGTGGGCGTTATTGCTCTTGGCCGCGCGCTCCGCCGAGAACGTGTCATGGGTCTGCGCCGCGCGGATGCCAGGCACCTTGTTGGCCGACATGGCGACGCCGATTCCCGTCCCGCAAATGAGAATCCCTCGATCATATTCCCCGGCGAGAATGGCCTGGGCCACGCGCTCGGCGATGTTTGCATAATATTCACCCGCCGCGCCCGTCGGCGACTTGCTCATGTCCGTCACTTCCACGCCGGGGCAGTTTTTCAAATGCGCAACGAGAACATCCGCCAGAGAAACTCCGGCGCTATCGCCGGCAACTGCAATCTTCATGTCATTCCTGCCTTTCCTGAAGGTATCGGGATTCATCAAATGAAACGCGGGAGAGTATATAATACTTTTGTATTTTCTATGCAGCATTTGTGCGGTGTCAAAATAACGAGTGGACAACCGCAGTTTCCAGGATGATTTAGAATTGGAATAACTTACACAGAATAAAGATAAACTGCAATGAACGCTCTCGAATCAGGTAACCTCGCCAGTGAGCAACTGCGCGCCCGCATCGCCTGGTATTACTTTGTCGCCGGGATGACCCAGCAGGAAATTTCCGAGCGCCTGGGCATCGCCAGGGCGCGGGTCAATAAGATCGCCGGCCAGTTACGGACGGACGGTTCGGTGCTCATCGACATTCGCCTTCCCCTGGCCAGTTGCGTGGAACTTGAGGAAAAACTGAAAAAAACCTACGGCCTGAAATCGGCGGCCGTCGTTCCAGCGCTGGACGACGATGAGCAGCAGCGGCGCATGCTCGGTGAAGCCGCCGCGTCGATTCTCGAAGAAATGATCACGGACGAACAAAGTATCTCGGTCGGCTGGGGCCGGACACTGAGTGGCACCATCAAACAACTGCGTTCGCGCCGCTTGCGCGACAGTTCGGTCGTTTCCCTGATGGGCGGTCTGACACGCGGTTCGGAAACCAATACCTTCGGAGTATCGACGGAGTTGGCCAAAACACTCGACGCCGACTGCTACTACATTACCGCGCCTGTTTACTGTCCGTGTATCGAAAGCCGGGAGTTCCTTCTCCAGCACAGCGGCGTTAACGAGGTCATGGAACGCGCCCGGCGCTCCGACCTATCCATCGTTTCCTGCGGCGATTTAACGCCCAGAACGCCGCTGACGACCATCAACAGTGTGCGCGAACGCCTTCCGCAGCTCAGAAAATGCAAAGCGATCGGGGAAATCCTGGGAACCTTCCTCGACAAGGACGGCGTTCCGATCGAACACGAACTGAACGACACGGTGATTGCCATGTCCCCGGCTGACCTGAAAAAAGTCCCCAACAGCGTCCTGATTTCCGGGGGCCTGTACAAGGCCGACATCATCCGGGCCATTCTGGTTTCGGGCTACGTCAATAACCTGGTTACCGACGAAGCTGTCGCGCAAAAGCTGCTTTAAGCGCGTCTGATCTCGGGAACGTCTCCTGATCATCCCTCCCGGATCGAATCCGCCATCGTTCGCGCGGGAAAGGTAAAATCTTCTTTCCCGGAACCTCTTTCAGACGACGATGCCTACCGGAACGTCTCAAGCGTTACCGTCGCATGCCGAGGGCGATCCCCGCCCTCTTCCGCTGTTACCGCGATACCTGGCGATCGCGTACCTGGCGCTGATCGTCTATGCCAGCCTGCACCCGCTCTCCGAATGGCGTATCTCCGGCATTTCACCCTTCGTTTTTCTCGAAGCCGCCTGGCCCCGCTACTGGACGCTGTTCGATTTGGCCATCAACGTGGCCGCGTATGTCCCTTTCGGATTGGTTCTGGCGCAAAGTTTCGAGTACCGCACGAGTCGCCTGCGCGCCTCGCTGATCGCTTTCGCGGCCGGTATGGCGTTGAGCTTCACGATTGAAAGCATCCAGTCCTACCTCCCCTCCCGGGTACCCTCCAACGTCGACCTGCTTTGCAACAGCCTCGGGGCAGGCATGGGAGCGATAGTGTCATTCTGCTGCGGGAAACGCTTCTTCAATCGCGTCCTGCACGTGCAGCAACATCTCATGGCTCCCATTCCATACGCCGACTACGGACTGGTCCTGACCGGCCTGTGGCTGCTGACCCAGCTCTCTCCAGAGACGTTTCTGTTCGGCGCGGGCGATCTTCGCTACGTATTCGACATCTCCCCGGCACTCCCTTATGACGCACCTTCGTTTTTTGCCATGGAAACCGGCATCATCGTTTGTAACACCCTCGCCATTGGCCTGATCATGAGCATGATTTTCGCCGGAAAAATCGCGCCCCGCGCCCTGACATGGTTTTTCGCCGCGGCCTTGCTCACCCGGACGCTGGCCACCGCAGTGCTCGTCGGACCGCAAAGCGCCCTGGCCTGGCTGACGCCTGGCGCCGAGGTGGGAATTCTGGTGGGCGGCGCGGTACTCATCCTCGTGCGGCTGTTGCCAATCCCGATACGCGTCGCCATCGCCGGGATAGCCTTGATGGCCGGGACCGTTCTCGTCAACCTTGCGCCGCTCAATCCTTATTCGGTCGCGGCGCTGGCCATCTGGCGGCAAGGACACTTTTTGAATTTCAACGGTCTCACCCGCCTGCTTGCGAGTTTCTGGCCCTTTCTGGCGCTCCCTTATTTGATCCTGCTTGGCCGGCGGCCCTAAGAGGAGCGCGCTATGAGCGAAGTAATCGGGCCGGAGCCGAAAATCGTCCCGAAGAAACACGAGGTGGTCGAAAATGGTGAAATTTTTTACAATTAAAATCAATAGGTTAAGATGTGTTTCTTGAGAGCATTCGCGTAGAAGGCCCGTTCATCGTAAAACTAACTCCGGTTTGAAACCCTACCCGTAAGAAAGGTGGAAGCCATACCCCGGCCTGAAGGCCTGTCGCTAATTTCTTGCTCCTGCATGCTGCGCCTTGTTTAGTCCGCGGCAGTCGCCGGAGCGGCCCGCAGCCGTGAAGCCGGAAAAGTCGCGGTGAAACACGCGCCCTGCCCCGGCGCGCTCTCGATGCGCAGCGCGGCGTCGTGCCGTTGCAGCACGTGCTTGACGATGGACAACCCCAGCCCGGTGCCGCCGCTGGCGCGGGAACGGTCGGAGTCGACGCGGTAGAAACGCTCGGTCAGTCTCGGGATGTGCTCGGGCGCAATGCCGGGGCCGCTGTCGCGCACGGAAAACCGCGCGCCGCCGTCCGGCTCCGGCGTCCAGCGGACTTCGATTCTGCCGCCGGGCGGGGTGTAACGGATAGCGTTGTTGATGATATTGAAAAGCGCGCTTTGCAGTTCCTTCGCCGACCCGGCGATCTCGCCAGCCACCGCCACGCCCTCGAAGACAAATTCGTGGCGGGGCGCATCTTGTCCTGACAGATTCGCGGAGAGGTTGGCGGACAGGGCGCGGGCATCGGCTTCGCAACGCTGGAGCAAGGCGCGGACGGGGGTCCATTCCCGTTCGTCGGGCGAGGCGCTGCCTTCGATGCGGGAAAGCGTGAGGAGGTCGTCGACGAGGGTTTTCATGCGCGCGGCTTGCTGGGCCATGCGCTTGAGAGTGTTCGCGCGCGCGTCCTCGTCCAGCGGCAGATTCTGCAAGGTTTCGATAAAGCCTGTCAGCACAGTCAACGGCGTGCGGATTTCGTGCGAGACATTCGCCACGAAGTCGCGCCGCATCGCCTCGGCCTGCTCGATCACGGTGATGTCGCGCGAAAGCATGAGCAGCCGCCCCTGGCCGTAAGGGAACAGCCGCGCTTCCAGCCTCAGGGGACGCGCTGCCGTGCTCAGAGGGCTTTCCAGCGTCACGGCTTCATCGAAATCCCGCGCGGCCAGGCTTTTGACCAGCGTGGGCGCGCGCAGAAGGTGTGTCACCCGTTGATTGAGATCGCGCCGGGCGTCCAGCCCGAAGTGTTCGCACGCCATGCGGTTGCACCATTCGATGTGTTCCTGCTCGTCCAGAATGATGACGCCGTTGGGCGAAGCTTGCAGCGCGGACTGCATGTTGTGCAGACGGCTTTCGTGTTCCGCCGCTTCCAGCGCTTGCTTGCGCAGCAGGCGTTGAACGCGCTCCGAGGCTTCTTTGCGGATGCCGAAAAAGCGCGGCGGCGGCGTGGCCGGGTTGTCCCGTATCCGGGCCAGCCAATTGACGAAGCGCAGGGCGCGCCAACTGTCCAGCGCCAGCCAGAGAACCGCGCCTGCCGCCAGACCGACGGCGCTTTGCCCGGAAAGAGCGGCCAGAGCCGCGCCGACGGCCATGAACGACAACAGGATCGCCAGACGGGAAATCAACGGGGACATGTTCAGGCGTCCTGCCTTGAGACCAGCCGGTAGCCCGCGCCGCGCGCGGTTTCGATCATGCCTCCGGCTTCCCCGAGGGCGGAGCGCAGACGTTTGATGTGGACGTCTACAGTGCGCTCTTCAATGAATACATGATCGCCCCAGACTTTATCGAGCAGGGAAGCACGGCTGTGGATGCGGTCGGGGTGTTTCATCAGGTAGTGCAGCACACGGAATTCGGTGGGGCCGAGCAGGATGTCATGGTCGCGGTAGCGGACGCGCAACCCGCCTGCGTCGAGGACAAGTTCGCCGACGGCCACCGTGTCGGCAAGCTGTTCGGGCGCGCGGCGGCGCAGCAGGGCGCGGATGCGCGCCATGAGTTCGGCGGGCGAAAAAGGCTTGGTGATGTAGTCATCCCCGCCACTATCGAGTCCGGTGATTTTGTCGGCTTCTTCGCCCCGGGCGGTCAGGATGATGATGGGCACATTTTTGCTGCGTTGCGCGGCCCGCCACTTGCGCGCCAGATCGAGCCCGCTTTGACCGCCGGGGAGCATCCAGTCGAGCAGAATGAGATCGGGCAGCACGGCATCCAGCGCGCGTTGTGCCTCAATCCCGTTTTTCGCCGCAATGGCTTCAAAACCTTCGTGTCGCAGGTGGATAAGCAAAAGCTCCGCGATGTCGGGTTGATCTTCAACGATGAGGACTCGCGGTTTCGGGGAAGAGCTTGCGTTCATTGAATGACCGACTCGATCCGGGTCAGCGAACTGTGGCGTATGTCGGTGCCCTTGACGATGTAAATGATGAATTCCGCGATGTTTTTGGCATGGTCGCCGATGCGCTCCACGGCCTTGGCGATGAACAGCAAATCCAGACTGCTGCTGATCGTGCGCGGGTCTTCCATCATGTAGGTGATGAGTTTGCGGGTGAAACCCTTGAATTCCTGGTCGATCAGGTCGTCTTCCTTGAGGATGGCGACGGCGTCGACGATGTCCAGCCGGGCGAAGGCGTCCAGTACGCGGTGAATCAGCCCGGCGGCCAGATCGGAAGCCAGCCGCAGATCGCCGATGGGCATCTTGCGGGATTCGCCGCTCTCCACGATGGACTTGACCCGCTTGGCGATTTTGTAGGCTTCGTCGCCCGTGCGCTCAAGGTTCGTCGTGATTTTGGAGATGGCCAGCAACAGGCGCAGGTCACGGGCGGCGGGCTGCCGCCGCGCGATCACGGTGGTCAGCGCGTGGTCGATTTCCACTTCCAGCGCGTCGACTTTCTCTTCGGTATCGAGCACATCGTTAATCAGGGCGACGGAATAATTCGCCAGCGCGCTGACGGCGCGCTGGATTTGCGTCTCGACCAGGCCGCCCATTTCCATCAGTTGCGAGGAAACGCGGTTCAGGTCGCTGTCGAATTGGGAAGAGAGATGTTTTTCGGTCATGGTGTATGCGCTTTCGGGATCAACCGAAGCGTCCGGTAATGTAATCCTCGGTTTCGCGCCGGGAAGGTTTCAGGAACATCTGTTCGGTTTCACCGAACTCCATCAGTTCGCCCAGATACATATAGGCGGTGTAGTCGCTGCATCGGGCGGCCTGCTGCATGTTGTGGGTCACGATGATGACGGTGTAATCCTTCTTCAGCTCCGCGATCAACTCCTCCACGCGCGCGGTGGAAATCGGGTCAAGCGCCGAACAGGGTTCGTCGAGCAACAGCAGTTCCGGCTTGATCGCAATGCCGCGCGCGATGCAGAGCCGCTGCTGCTGGCCGCCCGAGAGACTTGCGCCGTTCTGGGCCAATTTGTCCTTCACTTCATCCCACAGCGCGGCTTTGCGCAGCGCCCATTCGACACGCTCTTCCATATCGATGCGGGAGAGGTTTTCAAAGAGTTTTACCCCGAAAGCGATGTTATCGAAGATCGACATCGGGAAAGGCGTGGGCTTCTGGAACACCATGCCGATACGCGCGCGGATCAGAGCCACATCCTGTTTCGAGGTGAGCAGATTCTCGCCGTCGAGCAGGATTTCGCCCTCGGCGCGCTGATCCGGATATAACTCGAACATCCGGTTGAAGGCGCGCAGCAGCGTCGACTTGCCGCAGCCCGAAGGCCCGATGAAAGCCGTCACGCAACGCTCGGGAATATCCAGATGGATCCCTTTGAGCGCCATGTATTTGCCGTAATAGAAATTCAGATTCCGGACGGAAATCTTGATCGGCGGGAAGGAAGGGACTTCCACAGTTTCGCTCATAGAGTCATTCCGCTATAAATTTTTAACCCCGTCATTCCCGCGAAGGCGGGAATCCAGGTTCGTTCATCAAATTCTGGATTCCCGCCTTCGCGAGAATGACGGAATGAGGATGGCAGGGCGCGATTTCCGGGTGCATAGGGGGTCGCAATTCGCCGGGAGTATTCATGGTTTATTTTTCACGGGACAGTATCCGGGCCAGGATATTGAGTCCGAGCACGGCCAGCGTAATCAGGAACACGCCGCCCCAGGCCAGTTGTTGCCAGTTCGGGTAGGGACTCATGGCGAAATTTAGAATCGTCACCGGCAGATTCGCCGTCGCGCCGGAAAGTCCGTTCGTCCAGAACTGGTTATTCATCGCCGTGAAGAGCAGCGGCGCGGTTTCACCCGAGATGCGCGCCACCGCGAGCAGCACCCCGGTCAACACCCCGGCGCGCGCCGCGGTCAGCGTGATCTTTGTGATGACTTTCCATTTCGGCGTGCCCAGCGCGTAAGCGGCCTCGCGCAAGCCGGCGGGCACCAGCGCGAGCATGTTCTCCGTCGTGCGGATGACAATCGGGATAACGATGAGCGCGAGGGCCACCGCGCCCGACCAGCCGGAAAAGCCGAAGCGTATGACGAAGACCGCATAGATGAACAGACCGATGATGATGGAAGGCGCGGAGAGCAGCAGATCGTTGATGAAGCGCACCGTCGCGGCGAGTTTGCTGTGCGTATCGTACTCGGCCAGGTAAATGCCGGAAAGCACGCCGATGGGCGCGCCGATGAAAGTCGCCATCAGCACCATCACGAAGGAACCCCAGATCGCGTTGGCGAGTCCCCCTATGCCGATCTCTTCCCCGGCGGGCGGCGTGCTCTGCGTCAGCATCGCCACGCTGAGCCCGCCAAGCCCCCTGGCAATCGTCTCCAGCAAAATCCAGGCGAGCCAGAACACCCCGAAGCACATGGCCGCCAGCGCCAGCGTGAGCGCGATACGGTTAAACTGTTTACGGCGCGCGAAACGCGCCATTTTGGCGGCATTGGCTGAGAGCGGAGTCATTTTATGTTCGTTTCCCTTCGTTCTTTTGCAGCCGCGTGAGCAGCATCCGGGAAAAAATCAGCACCGTAAAGGTAATCAGAAAAAGGACGAGCCCCAGATAGATCAACGAGGCCATGTGCAGACCCTCCTGGGCTTCGGAAAACTCGAGCGCCAGCGTGGAGGTGATGCTGTTGGCGGCCTCGAAGAGCGAGAGCGAATCCAGCCGGTTCGCGTTACCGATGACGAAAGTGACCGCCATCGTTTCGCCCAGCGCGCGCCCCAGCCCCAACATGATGCCGCCCAGCACGCCCGTTTTGGTGAAGGGCAGGACGATGCGCCAGACCACTTCCCAGGTCGTCGCGCCCAGCCCGTAGGCCGACTCCTTCAGGAGCGGCGGCGTGATCTCGAATACGTCGCGCATCACCGAGGCGACGAAGGGAATAATCATGATGGAGAGGATAATCCCGGCAGGCAGAATCCCGATGCCGACCGGCGCGCCGGAGACCAGCGCCCCGAGGACGGGCACCTTGCCCAAAAGCGCCTGCGCCGGTTTTTGCACATAGTCCGCCAGCACCGGCCCGAAGACCATCAGCCCCCACATGCCATAGACGATGGAAGGCACGGCGGCCAGCAGTTCGATGGCCGTGCCCAGCGGACGCTTGAGCCAGGCGGGCGAGAGTTCCGTCAGAAAAAGCGCGATACCGAAACTCACCGGCACGGCAATCACCAGCGCGATGATGGAAGTCGCCAGCGTGCCGTAGATCATGGCCAGCCCGCCGAAATCCTCCTTCACGGGATCCCAGGCGTTATGCGTCAGAAAACCGAAGCCATAGGCGCGAATGGCAGGCCAGGCGCCCGCGATGAGGGAGACGATGATACCCAGCAACATCGCCAGCGTAAGAATCGCCGCGCCGCGCGCGAGTCCCGCGAACAAGCAATCGGCAAAGGCATTGCCGGAAATGACGCGCCGGGGCGCGTTGAGCGCCCCGGCATCCGCGACGGAGGAGATCATTTAGACCTTATCTGCTGCAAAAGGAAGGAAATGATTCTATCTTATTTCCATACCGGCTTGCCCGAGGCGTCCGCGATGGACTGCCAGGCTTTCGCGGAAATGGCCTTCACGCTGGGCGGCATGGAGACGTAGTCCAGCTTGCTGGCTTCCGCGTCGCCGTTCTGGTAGGCCCAGGCGAAGAAGTTGAGCGCGGCGGCGGCTTGCGCGGGCTTGTCCTGCGTCTTGTGCATCACGATGAAGGTCGCGGAAGTGACCGGCCAGGATTCATCCCCCGGCTGGTCGGTCAGTATCTGGTAGAAACTCTTCTCCCATTCCGCGCCCGCGGCGGCGGCCTTGAAGCTCGCTTCCGAAGGCTGAACGAACTTGCCCGCGCTGTTCTGCATTTGCGTATGCGCCAGCTTGTTGCGCTTGGCGTAGGCGTATTCGACATAGCCGATTGCGCCGTCGAGCTTGCCCACGAAGGCGGACACGCCTTCGTTACCCTTGCCGCCGAGGCCGGTCGGCCAGTTGACCGCCGTGCCTTCGCCGACCTTTTCTTTCCACTCGGGATTGACCTTGCTCAGGTAATTGGTGAAACCGAAGCTCGTGCCCGAACCGTCGGCGCGCCGAACAACCGCGATGTCCACATCAGGCAACTTGAGGCCGGGATTGATTGCCGCAATGGCGGCGGCGTTCCATTTCGTGATTTTGCCGAGGTAAATATCGCCCAGCACCTTGCCATCGAGTTTGAGCTGTCCCGGCTCGATACCCTGAATATTGACGATGGGCACGATACCGCCAACGGCCATCGGAAACTGAACCAGGCCCTTTTCCTGCAAGACCGCGTCGGTCAGCGGCGCGTCGGAAGCGCCGAAATCCACTGTTTTGGCCTCGATCTGCTTCAAGCCCGCGCTGGAGCCGATCGACTGGTAATTGATGCGATGCCCGGTTTCCTTGTTGTAATCCGCCGCCCAGCGGGTGTAGAGCGGTGCGGGGAAGCTCGCCCCGGCGCCGGTCACGTCATCGGCGGCCTGCGCCTGAAAACCTGCAGTAGAGAGCGTCATCAGACAGGCAGCGGCGATCAAACGTTTCATTACTTTCATCTTCATCATGTTCATCCTGTGTCGTTGTTGAGAAACGCGCCCACTCTAGGGGGCATGTGTGACAGGTTGATGACAGAGCAATTTCCACACGCCAATCCGTTTTTATGGTTTTATGTTCATCCGCACAAAGCGGAAAATCTTCGATAAATTGCATAGGAGAAAATCGATATGAGCTACTACAAATACCACGTATTTTTCTGCTGCAACCTGCGTAGCGACGGTGAATCCAGTTGCGGCGACCACCATGCGAACGATGCGCAAACCTACGCCAAGGAGCGGATCGCCGAGTTGAAACTGAAGGGGCCGGGCAAGGTTCGCATCAACAAGGCAGGATGTATGGGCCGTTGCGACGAGGGTCCGCTCCTCGTCGTCTATCCGGACGCCATCTGGTACCGGTACGCCAACACCAGGGACGTGGAGGAAATCATCCAGGAACATTTGCTCAACGGCCGCGTCGTCGAGCGTTTGAGGATCTGATTCATGAGGCCGGCAGAACAACTTTTGCCCATCGACGGTCCGGCGGGGATCATCGAAACCCAGGTCGAATCGCCCGCTGAACCCTGTGGCCTGGCGCTCGTCTGCCATCCTCATCCGCTGTTCGGAGGCAGCAACGAGAACAAGGTCGTAACGACGCTGGCCAGCACCTTCGTCAGATTGGGTTATGCCGCCTTGCGACCGAATTTCAGGGGTGTCGGCGCCAGCGGCGGCCAGCATGACAATGGAGACGGCGAAACCGAAGACATGTTGGTCGTTCTCGACGAAGCCCGGCGAATTTTTGGGGAATTGCCGGTGGTGCTGGCCGGATACTCGTTCGGCGCCTATGTGCAGACGCGCGTTGCCGAGGCCCTGTCCGAATCCGGCCAGCCGGCGCAACGACTGGTGCTGATCGGCACCGCCGCCGGCCACGTCGAAGGCGCCCGGCAATACGCCGCGCGCGCGGTAGCCAGAGACACGCTGGTTATTCACGGTTCGGAGGACACGACCGTGGCGCTGAACAATGTCCTCGCCTGGGCAGAACTGCTCGAACTGCCGATCATCGTCATTCCCGGCGCGGATCACTTCTTTCATCGTCGCCTGCACATCATCCGCGACATCATCCTGCGCGCATGGACACATTCACCACTCACAACAGAGCGAAGTAATCGGGCCGGAGCCGAAAATCGTCCCGAAGAAACACGGGGAGCATGAACAGGCGTTTGCTTTCCCTCTCCCCTTGTGGGAGAGGGTGCCCCGGCAGGGGCAGGTGAGGGGGAGGATTGGGCCTGTTCCAGCCCTGTTTCGCGCTGAACCGCCGCCCCCTCTCCTGCGCTTTTACCAAAATTCGGGCATCCTCCCCCACGAGGGGGGAGGACGATGGATCGCCATACTCCGCGAAATTTTCATATCAATAAAATCAATAGCTTAAGTGGTGTTTCTTGAGAGGCGGCATCCTGACTGGCGATTCCTTTGGCAAGGCCACCGAAGTTTCGTTGGCAATCCCGGTTTGTGGGTACATAACGTTAACGGCATTACTCCGAAGCCGCTTGTGCGATTGTCTCCTGTCAAGGAGCGCGTAGTCAGAAATCAAGTGCCCAAAAAAGATCGCCCCGGCTGGCAGGGCGATCACGGGCAGAAAGTTAACGTGAAACATCATCCGGGGGCGATGGCGAGGACACCATCGCCCCCGCCCGAGGTTCCATCATATGGGGGTGAGCAGTTTTCTGACCATGGCCGTTAGAGCCGGAAAACCTCAAACGACTTCAAGGTGACCCAACCCCGCCGTCAGGTCACGATCCTTCGATTCCTTGCTATACAGTTTGATCTGCAAACGCAGATCGTTGACCGAATCGGCATTGCGCAAAGCATCCTCGTAGCTGATCCGGCCTGCTTCAAAGAGATCGTACAAGGATTGATCGAAGGTCTGCATGCCAAGCTCGCGCGAGCGCTTCATGATCTCCTTGATTTCCTGTACCTCCCCCTTGAAGAT
Source organism: Betaproteobacteria bacterium (assembly GCA_025997075.1). Taxonomy (GTDB): domain Bacteria; phylum Pseudomonadota; class Gammaproteobacteria; order Burkholderiales; family Rhodocyclaceae; genus Propionivibrio. The sequence continues at coordinate 28,981 of BNUC01000014.1, forward strand.
CAGGTCGGAAATCAGCGGCGAATTGAGCATGATCTCGACGGCCGCCACGCGCCCCTTGCCACTTTTATTAGGCAACAGACGCTGGGAAACAAACGCGCGTATGTTCAGCGAAAGGTCCATGAGCAACTGCTGGCGGCGTTCTTCCGGGAAGAAATTGATGATCCGGTCAATCGCCTGGTTGGTACTGTTGGCATGCAGGGTGGCAAAACACAGGTGACCTGTTTCGGCAAAGGCAATCCCGTAATCCATCGTGTGGCGGTCGCGGATTTCGCCCATCATGATTACGTCGGGCGCCTGCCGCAAGGTATTCTTGAGTGCGGCTTCCCAGGTATCGGTATCGACGCCGATTTCACGTTGCGTAATGATGCAATTCTTGTGATCATGAATAAATTCGATCGGATCCTCGATGGTGATGATGTGTTCATGGCTGTTCACATTGCGTTGATCAACCATCGCGGCCAGCGAGGTGGTTTTGCCGGTGCCGGTGCCGCCGACGAAGACGACCAGGCCGCGCTTGGCCATGGCGATGTTCTTGAGCACGGGCGGCAACCCGAGTTCATCGATCGTGGGAATGTGCAGGTTGATCGTTCGACACACGACGGCCACGCGCCCCTGCTGGATCAGCGCATTGACCCGATAACGGCCAAGCCCCGAAGGCGAGATGGCGAAGTTGCATTCCTTGGACGCTTCGAATTCGGCCGCCTGCCGATCGTTCATGATCGAACGCGCCAGTTCCGCGGTATGCGGCGGCGTCAATACCTGATTCGACACGGGCATCACCCGGCCATCGACCTTGATCGCCGGTGGGAAATTGGCCGTAATGAACAAGTCGGAACCGTTTTTCTGCGCCATCAGACGCAGAAGGTCGTGCATGAATTTTAAAGCCTGATCGCGTTCCATAACTATCCTTTATTGGGATTCAGAGCATACCTGGGAAGATATCCTTGTTCGACGCCCTGGCCCGGGCTTCGGCCGTCGAGACGATATTGCGCTTGACCAGTTCAAGCAGGCACTGGTCGAGCGTCTGCATGCCGAGCTGGGCACTGGTCTGGATCGACGAATACATCTGCGCCACTTTATTCTCGCGGATGAGGTTGCGGATCGCGGGTGTCCCGATCATGATCTCGTGCGCCGCCACCCGTCCCGTGCCATCCTTGGTCTTGAGCAGCGTCTGCGAGATGACCGAGCGCAAGGACTCGGAAAGCATCGAGCGGACCATTTCCTTCTCGGCCGCGGGGAATACATCCACCACACGATCGATGGTCTTCGCCGCGCTCGATGTGTGCAGCGTCCCGAACACCAGGTGGCCTGTTTCCGCCGCCGTCAGCGCCAGACGGATCGTTTCCAGATCGCGCAACTCGCCCACCAGAATAACGTCCGGATCCTCACGCAAGGCCGAGCGCAAGGCGTTGGCGAACGACAAGGTATGCGGCCCCACCTCGCGCTGGTTAATCAGGCATTTTTTCGATTCATGCACGAATTCGATCGGATCTTCGACGGTCAGGATGTGCGCATGCTCGTTTTCATTGACGTGATTGACCATCGCCGCCAGAGTCGTCGATTTGCCCGACCCGGTCGGTCCGGTCACCAGCACGATGCCTCGCGGGTACTCGGCGATTTCCTTGAAAATCTTCGGACAGTTGAGATCTTCCAGTGTCATGACCTTGGAAGGAATGGTCCGGAAAACGGCTCCTGCCCCACGCTGCTGCACAAAGGCATTGACCCGGAAACGCGCCAGGTTGGGAATTTCGAACGAAAAGTCACACTCCAGCGATTCCTCGTAAGTTTTGCGCTGCGCATCGTTCATGATGTCGTACACCATGCCGTGCACGTCCTTGTGCTCCATCGACGGCAGATTGATGCGGCGAACGTCGCCATGCACGCGGATCATCGGCGGCAAGCCTGAGGACAAATGTAAGTCGGACGCCTTGTTCTTGACGCTGAAAGCAAGCAGTTCTGTGATATCCATCTGGGCTCATCCTCGGCAGTGATCAGGGGGGGTGCTATACTTTTAAATCTTTCGGACGGATCCGATTATGACAACAATTTCCGCCAACCTGCAAGCCGTTCTCGCGCGCATCACCGCCGCGGCGACAGTTTGTGGTCGGCCGCCTGGTGCAATCCGTCTGCTGGCCGTCAGCAAAACCTGGCCGGCATCTCTTGTGCGGGAGGCGGTTGCGGCGGGACAAAAGGCGTTCGGAGAGAACTACGTACAGGAAGGCGTCGACAAAATTCGCGAGCTTGCCCTGCCCAGCCTGGAATGGCATTTTATCGGCCCCTTGCAAAGCAACAAGACGCGACAGGTCGCCGAAACATTCGATTGGGTGCATGCCGTCGACCGCTTCAAAACAGCGGAAAGGCTTTCGCAGCAGCGACCGGAGACCCTAGCCCCGCTTCAGGTGTGTTTGCAGGTCAATATCAGTGGCGAGGACACGAAAAGCGGCGTTTCTCCACAGGACGCGCCCGCCCTGGCGCGCCAGCTTGCGTTATTGCCGCGAATCAGCTTGCGCGGTCTGATGGCGATCCCCTCCCCGGCGGCCGATTTTGCCAGCCAGCGCGAGCCCTTTGGCCGTTTGCGCCGCCTGTTCGAGCAACTGGTTCGCGAAGGACTGCCCCTGGATACGCTCTCCATGGGCATGTCGAACGATATTGAGGCCGCGATCGCGGAAGGCGCCACGCTGGTTCGCGTCGGAACGGCCATTTTTGGTGAAAGAAACAAACAATGAAGATTACATTCCTCGGCGGCGGCAACATGGCCAATGCCCTCATTGGCGGTCTGCTGAACAACGGCTTCCCGGCCAACGAAATCGCAGCCATCGAAATCGGAGCGGAAACCCGGACCCGCCTGGAGCGTATTTTTGGCATCCGGTGTTTCGCCGAACCCGACGCCGAAGCGCTTGCCTGCGATGCCCTGGTGCTCGCCGTGAAACCACAGCAGATGCATGCCGCCTGCCTGTCGCTACAGCCTTTTCTCAAGCAACAGTTGGTCATCAGCATCGCCGCGGGGCTGCGGCTGGCGGATCTGTCACGCTGGCTGGGCGGCCACAAACGGCTGGTGCGCACCATGCCGAACACCCCGGCGCTGATCAGCTCGGGGGTGACCGGGCTCTACGCCATGCCCGATGTCTCGGAGGCCGAACGGCTCGGCGCGGAACGCATCATGCACGCCGTGGGCAGCACGCTCTGGGTCAGCGAAGAAAAGCAAATCGACACCTTGACCGCCATTTCCGGTAGCGGTCCGGCCTACGTATTCCTGTTCATCGAAGGGTTGCAGCAAGCGGCCGTGGAACTCGGTTTTTCGCCCAAGCAGGTGCGTCAATTGTCGATTGAAACACTACTGGGCGCCGCCAAACTGGCATCGATATCCGAAGATCCGGCCAGCGCGCTGCGCGAACGCGTCACCTCGAAAGGCGGCACCACGGAGGCCGCGCTACGCGTGATGATCGCGCACGGATTCAAGGAGGCCATCATCGCCGGCGCCAAAGCCGCCTCGGAACGGGGCGCCGAGCTGGGCGAACTGCTCGGCAAGGACTGAGACAAAGTCATGGTCACACAACTCATCCAGGTGGTTTTGCTCCTCGCAAACACCTGCTGCACCCTGCTTATCGCCCTTCTGTTGATACGCTTTTTCATGCAGTTGTTCCGGGCGCCGTTCGACAGTCAGATCGGCAGCTTTGTCCTGAATCTGACCAACTGGCTGGTTCTTCCCTTGCGCCGAATCATTCCCGCGATCCGGGGCTTCGACTCGGCCAGTCTGCTGGCCGCTTACCTGCTGCAGGTCTTGCTTCTGGCGCTGGTGATCTCGCTCACTACCGTCTTCAACGTGTTCAACCCCGGCACGATGTTGCAGATTGCCATCAGCGCATTGCTCGCCCTGCTGCGCCTGATAACCTACCTCTTCATCATTCTGCTGTTCGCGCAAGCGATATTGTCCTGGTTCAATCCCAATCCGCGCACTCCGCTGAACCGGCTCATCGCTCCCATGACCGATCCGGTGCTGCGACCGCTGAGAAAAATCATTCCACCGATTTCCAACATCGACCTGACGCCGCTGGTCGCCATTCTGCTGGCGCAAATCATCCTCATTTTCCTCTGACGATGACCAGCACAGCCGGCATAGCCACCATAGCCACCATCGCCACCTGGCTGCATCGTCGCGAATCGTCCGCCACGCTCACCCTGCATATCCAGCCCGGCGCCCGCAAAACAGAAATCGTCGGTCTGCACGGCGACGCGCTGAAAATACGTCTGGCCGCGCCACCCGTCGATGGCAAAGCCAATGCCGCCCTGATTGAATTCGTGGCCGAACGGCTGGGCCTGCCCAAATCCGCCGTCCGTCTCGCCAGCGGACAGACCTCCCGGCGCAAAATTCTGGAGATTGGCGCTGCTCCGCCTGATGTGGAACAACGTCTTCTGCCTTGAATCGAAAAGCTTCACCTAATTGATTGATGAGCAACTTGTGCTTGGAAGACTGGATCGAGCTTGTGTAATGAAGCGGCGCGATTGCCGTCCTGCTTCACTTCTCCCCTGCCTTGTTACTGTAGAGCATCACCCGCGCCGTCTCGTGCAGGCCGCGCGCCAAGGCCGAGAGGCGGGCGAATTCCTCCGGGTCGCGGCTGGCAACATCCTCAACCTCGTCTGAACCCACCTCGTACAGCGCCGGTTGCGAGCCATCGGCATTCATCTGCATCAGGTAGCGGCTGGTCACGACACCGAGCAGCGGGAAATTACCTTCGCGTAGCACCAGCGGCACGGCGCGCTCGCCTTCCGGCGCGGGCAGCAGGATGTCACGCCCCAGCGTGGTGTTGCGGTATTCGACGCCGAGCAGCCCGGCCACCGTCGGCAGCAGGTCGATCAGGCTGGTGGCATCAATCGTGACGTGCGGCGTGATCAGCTTGGGCGCGTGAATGATGCCGGGGACGTGCAGGCTCTCCAGGTTGAGTTCTTCGTAGACGCGGGATTTGAACGGGATGTGCGAGATGCGTCCGTTGTGGTCGCCGTAGAGAACAAAGAGGGTGTTGTCGTAATAGCCGCCCGCTTTCGCCATCTCGAAGAAGCGGCCGACATTGTGGTCGAGCAGGCGCACCGCGTTGTATTGGGCGTTGCTGCGGAAGCCCGAATCCGGCAATACGTCTGCGGGGAGTTCTTTTTTCTCGAAGCCGTCGTTGTCGGCGGGGATGGTGAACGGCGGGTGATTGTCGGCGGTCTGGATGAAGATGAAGAAGGGTTTGTCCTTCGGCTGCGCGCGCAGGAGCGCGTCCACCTCCCGGAAAAGCGCCAGATCGGAGATGCCCCACACGTCGATGTTGGGCGACTTCCATTCGCCTTCCTCGTGCAGATGCACGCCCTCAATGCTGCCCTTGATGAGCGCATTGCTATGCGCCCAGGCGGCACTGCCGCCAATCGCATAGTGCTTGTCATAGGCGGTGAAGGCGTTCAACACCGTCTGCTGCGGCAACAGGAAAGGGTTGCGGGTAGCGCTTTTCTTGCGGGAAACGTCCGGGATGCCGGTGATGCTCGCCCACAGCGTTTTCGCGGTGCCGGTCACTGGCACATAAAAGTTGCTCAGTAACCAGCTTTCGCGCGCGAGGGCGTCAAGGTTCGGCGTGGGGTTGTATGGATTGCCGTGCATGCCGGTGACGCTGCCGCCAAGCGACTCCAGATGGATGAAGACAACATTGGGCGGCGGCTGCGTTTTCAGGCGGTGCGGCTGTACCGGCACGTTACGATCAAAGCGGGGCAGATCGGCATCCGAACCCGCCACGGGCGGCACGGAACCGAGGTAAGCGGCAACATCTCCCGCGTATTTGCGGACTTCTGCGAGATCGTAGCTGTCATTGGAAGCGCGCGAGGTGTCCCAGATGAAGATCACCGGATTCAGCCCGAGCATGCTGATGCGCGTATTGCCGGAGAAGAAGGCATCGCTCCAGCGCAGCGGCACCGGGTTGGAGGGATTGATGTTGGTGACACGGCCAAGAAGACCAAGCACGCCGAAGACGACGGTCAGCGCCACCATGCCCGCAACTGCTGCTTTGCCTGCGGGTTTGGCCGGATGATCGAGCGTCCAGCGTTCCAGGCGAAGGAAAAGGACGAACAGCGCCGCGCTCGCCAGCCACCAGAGAAGCGTAATCCAGACCACGGGATAGCTCTGCCACACCATGTCGGTAGAGATTTGTACGTCGGTCAGAAAGCGCGCGAGGGTGGCATTGACGCGCCAGCCCAGGTAAGCGTAGTGGCCGAAGTCGACGATGTAGACCAGCGCCACCAGCAGAATCGCCAGCGCCAGCCAGATGCGCAAAGCGTAAATTCGCAACGAGGGCAATGATTTCCGGCCCGGCAACACCAGCAAGAGCGCGGGCGGCAGCATCAGCAGAATCGCCAGCCGCAAATCGAAGCGCAGGCCCATCCCCAGAGTCTCAAACACCGTCGCCGCGTTAGCGCCCTCCGGCCCGCTCAACGACACTTCGGACGCCCACAGATAAAAGCCCGCGCGCAGCAACGCGAACACGATAAAAAAGAACCACGTTCCGGCCAGCAGGTAACACAAGCGCGGGTAAGCGAGAGGAGACGCGGTGTTATTTGTCATTCGGAGGATTCCGGGGTTTTGGGGGATTCGGGGGCTTTTGCAGCCATCGGGCAGCAAGTACGCCAAGGGCGGTAAATGCCAGCAGCGGATCAAGCAAATAGTCCCACAAATTGGTCGATTCCAGCATGCGCAAGCGCCAGAACGCCAGTGCCAGAACAAGCGCCAGCGCGCTCACCCGCCAGCGCGCCAGCCACGCCGTCAAGGCCAGCGCGCCGACGATCAGCGGCAATACGAGCGCCTCGTCATGCCCACATTCGTAAGAATCGAGCGGCCCCAATCCCAGCGCGGTCGGATAGAACAGCAGAGAGACGGCGGCAATCAGGGGCGGCAGCCATTGGGTTTCCCGCCCGGTAAAGACAGTCATTCCTTTGCCGTTGTGCAGCCGCCAAGGCCAGCAGGAAAATCACCGTCGTCACCGAAAACCCGCCGAATATGCCGCGCAATATCGACAACAGACTGACTGCGTCCACGACAGGCAAGGGCACGACTAGCAGGAGAGCCGCCGGCAGCATCAACAGCCAGCGTCGCCCCAGCAGCACGATGAGCAACAGCATCCAGCCCAGAACATCGAACTGAAAACCGATCATGAGGCGTCTCCCGGTCGCTCTCCCAGCCGTTCCCGCAGCCAGGCCGCATTGAACCGGATATACCGGATAAAAGACACGTTCCAGCTATAGACCAGATGAAAATCACCGTCAGCGGAGCGGATGAGATAGGGATAATCGTATCGCCAGTTACAGACGCCCTTTCTACACAAGCTGCGCGTGACGTTGGCGATGATGTCTTCCGTTGCCGGGCGAGCGTGGTCAGCGCCAAGCGCGGCGATGTCGAGCGCCAGTTGGGCGCGAAATGCGGCTTCGTCCGGATTGACGCCAAGCTGTGCCTGCCTGTCCTCGAAACGATGGATCGCCCGCCAGTGGTGACTGCGATCCTGACTCACCAGCAAAGACAGACGCAGACGTTCGTCCTCGACATCGTTCGCCACCGCCAGCAGACGTCCATCGTCGAGCCTGACCGCCGTCAGCGCGGAATTGGGATTATGCAGATCGGTCGATTCCGGCACGCTCCAGTCGCGCCCCGCGTTGCGGGTTTCGCTGCGCCAGACGCGCGGCGGATGACTGTCGGCATCGCGCATCAGGGCGATGGCATGGGTCGCGTCTTCCACCAGCAGCACCGGCTGCAAGGTGCGCCGACCGTAATCCATGCGAATCTTGCGCCGCACTTCGCCTTCCGGCGTGAGCACCAGCAGTTCGGCAAATTTGCCCGCGAGTTCGTGATAGATCGGCAAAGCAATGTCGCCGTTGTCAAAAAATACCGGAGCCCCTTTGACCAGCGTGCCCATATTGAAAAACGGCGAGGTCACTAGCCGTCTGGACGCAGGCGGGATATCGGCATCAGACGGACGCAGCAGATTAAGCTGGCTGCACGCCCAGCCGCCCACGGCAGCGCTGACATACACCATCCCCAGGCGATGGCGCGCGTCGGCAAAAACCACCGGATTGCCCAGTTTGCGCAGCCAGCGCCCCTGGCCTTCCCCCGTTTCTTCCCTGGACACAATGGATAGGGGTTTGCTCCAAAGGGTATTGCCGTTGGCATCCGGCACGCCTTCCGCGCCGTAAATACGGACATCGGCGCTCCCTTCGCGCGTTCCGCCAAACCAGACGGCAAACAAATGCCCATCGGGACGCTCGGCGAGCGAGGCGGCATGCACATCGGGCGAGTGTGTGCCGCTGATCAAGCTGGAAAAGAATTGCGGAGGTTCATCGGAGGGCGCACGGACAGCAGCGGACGGCGGCACGAAACCCGGCGCGGATTCCGAATGCAGGCCGGGCCATGCCGCCCACAAGGTCACCGCGAAGATCACCGCCACGCCAGCAGCACGGAAATGCCCCGGTTTCACCGCCTCACCTTGTTTCCCGGAACTGTCGTTGTTAAAGGCGCAGGCAGATGGCGCGAAGGAAAATAGGACATGGGCAGTTCAGGACGATGCGTAAAAGCGCCGGATAGTAAGCAGTGCTTGACATTTATGCAAGGAAGACAGAATACAACATGATTTTAAATACATCATTTTAATCTTGACAAATCGGCAAAATTATATATATAGTGAGTGTGTTCGAGCACACTATAATTATTTTGCCCATACGAGCGGTCATGCAACACCAAAAACTAATTCGCCAACCTAACGCTGAAACCTCTGTCGGGTTTTGGAGCGCAGAATGATCACAATCAAGGAACTTGCCAAAATCGCCGGCGTTTCCCGGGGCACCATCGACCGGGTCGTCAATCGGCGCGGGCGGGTGGACAAATCGGTCGAGGCGCGCATCTCCGGAATTATCGACAAGTACGGCTACAAGCCGAACAAGGTCGCTAGAGCCCTCGTCAACCAGAAGAAGCTTTACGTTATCGGCGCCATCTCGGCCTCGGTGAATAACGTATTCTTCCGGGATGTTGTCGAGGGAGTGCGCCGGGCCGAAGCCGAAATGAAGGAGTTCGGCGTGTCCCTGCGCTACCGGGAGGTCGCCAAGTTTTCCGTCCCGGATCAGCTTGCCTGCATCGACGAAATGTTGGAAGAAGGCATCGACGCTCTGGCCATCAACCCCATCAACGACGAGGCGATTCGCAGCCGACTGAAGGAAGTGGACAGACGGAACATTCCGGTGATCACCTTCAACTCGGATATCGAAGGAACCGACCGCTTGGCCTACATCGGCTGTGACTACCGGAAAACCGGCAGGATTGCAGCCGGGTTGGTGGCGGTTTCCTGCCGGGAAAAAGCCAACATCGCAGTGGTCATCGGCTCCATGAAGAGCCTTGGGCACCATCTGCGGATGCAGGGTTTTTGTGACGAAATAAAGAAATATTCTGGTCTCAAGGTGGAGCGGGTCGTCGAGATGTACGATGACGAATCCACCTCCTTCGAAAAAGTGCGGGAACTGCTGGCTGAAGCCGGCGAGGTGGATGCCTTCTTTTTCGCTGCCGGCGGCAAGGAAGGCGGACTCAGGGCGATTCGGGAGTCGAGGGAGGGGAACTGGCCCCGCATCGTCACAGTAGACATCGATCCCTTCACCACCTCCTGCTTGCGGGAGGGTCTCGTCTTCGCCACCGTCTGCCAGCAGCCGTTCGTGCAGGGATATGAGCCTGTGAAGCAGCTTGCCCATTGCCTGCTGTACGGCGAGAAACCGGAGAAGGCCGTCCAGTATACCCAGGCGGAAATCGTGATCCGCCAAAGCATCTCATAAAGCAGCTATAGCTAATTCGTTCAACCTGCATGTAAAAGGACTGACATGACAATTTTATGCAATATTCCGGAAGTGAAGTTCGGCGTGGTCGGCGTGTCGCGCGACTGTTTCCCGGCGAGCCTGACCCGCTCGCGGCTGGACGCTCTGTCGGAATTTCTCAAGAAGAAAAGCGTCAAGGCTTATATTTGCCGCACGGTCGTCGAAAACGAAACCGACGCGCTGGCGGCTCTCGGGGAACTGGCTGAAAACGGCATCAATGCGCTTCTCGTCTACCTCGGCAATTTCGGCCCCGAATGCCCGACCACCCTCCTCATGAAGAAATTCGGCAATCCCTGCATGGTCGCCGCCGCCGCCGAAGAGGACAAAAAGGTTTTGATGAATGACCGGGGCGACGCCCTGTGCGGACTTCTCAACAACTCGTACAACCAGAAACTGCGCGACATAAAATCATACATTCCCCAGTACCCGGTGGGTTCTCCCAAAGAGATCGCCGATCAGGCGGCCGGTTTCATCGACATCGCCCGTACCGTCATCGGTGTCAGGAACCTGAAAATCATCGGTTTTGGTCCGCGTCCCCAGGATTTCATGGCCTGCAACGCTCCGATTAAGCCGCTCTACGATCTCGGCGTCGAGGTTCAGGAAAACAGCGAACTGGATCTTCTCCTCGCCTACAAGGAAGCGGCCAGTGAAACGAAACTGATCGCTGCAGTGACGGCGGACATGAACCGCGAACTGGGCAAAGGCAAGAAAAACCCTTACCCCGACATCCTGCCAAAGCTGGCGCAACTGGAAGTCGCACTGCTCCAGTGGAAGGAAAAGCACGCGGGAGCCAGCAAATTCGTCGCTTTCGCCAACAAGTGCTGGCCCTCTTTCGAACCGGCCTTCGGCTTTGTCCCCTGTTACGTCAATTCCAGACTTACCGGGCGCGGCATTCCGGTCGCCTGCGAAGTCGACCTGTACGGCGCGCTGTCCGAGTACATGGCAATCTGCGCCACCTCCGGCCCGGCAACCCTCCTCGACATCAACAATTCCGTCCCCTCCGATGTTCTTCCCAAAAAATGCAGTCTCAAAGGCGCCCAATCTAACGACCTGTTCATGGGCTTCCATTGCGGCAACACCTGTTCCGAATGCCTAGCCGACGACTATGCCATGAAGTACCAGTTGATCATGAACCGCGGCCTGGAAAACGGCGGCAAACCGGACATTACCAGAGGAACTCTCGAAGGAAGCCTCAAGGCCGGCCCCATCACCTTTTTCCGTCTCCAGTCGAATCCGGCCGGGGCGCTTTCGAGCTACATTGCGGAAGGCGAGATTCTCGACGCTCCGCCGCAAACCTTCGGCGGCACCGGCATCTTCGCCATTCCTGGCTTCGCCCGCTTCTACCGCCACATCCTGATCGGCAACGGCTATCCGCACCACGGGGCGGTGGCGTTCAAGAAAGCCGGCTCTGTCCTCTTCGAAGCGGTGAAGCTGTTAGGAGTGGACAATATCGGCGTGCCGTTGCCGGACAGCCTCCCCTACCCCGGCGAAAACCTGTTCGAATTTTTTGCCGGACAGAAATGAGTTAAAGGGAACCTCTAAAAACGAAGATGAGCGGAAATGGCGCGATTGCTTGGAATCGACATCGCGAAACTGTCAAACCTATAAAGATCGGAAGAAATCATGTCCAGCGTAGAAGTGGAAGAATTGTCTTTGGAAGCATTCAGGCCGTTCGGGAATTACGTCAACCTGCTTAATCCCGATACCGAAGTCATCGGAACGCCTCCGGTGGAATTCTACCGCGACATGGCGGTTCTCCCCATAAGCCATCCCCAATCCCTGCCGAGTTTCTCCGTCTGCCGGGTCGAAAAACGCCCGCTGACAATAGACGTGACCGAGATGCACAGTTTCGCCGCCGAAGGCAATCTCCCGCTTGACGCCGACGCCCTCATCCACGTCGCGCCTGCCACTCCGAACGGAATTCTCCCCCTGGGCCGCTTCCGCGTCTTCCGCATTCCCAAGGGGACTTTCTTCACCGTCAACGCCGGCGTCTGGCATCATGCGCCGTTTCTTTACGACAAGTTCGCCAGGGTTCTGAACCTGCTGGTGGTATTGCCAGAACGTACCTACGCGAACGACTGCACGGTAGTCAAACTCAAAAAGAACGAAGCAATCAGGATAAAAGGGAATCTCTAAGAAGCAAACGCAACATGAGTCTCACGATGTGAACGGAAGGTTTATCAACGCATAACGACTTTTTAAAATGGAGAAAAAAATGAGAGGATTACTGCATGGGGCTGTTCTGGCCCTCGCGATGTTCGTGACGGCAAACGCTTTTGCCGCCGAGACGGTCGTAAAGATTCTGGATCACGAGCCGACCACCCGGGAAGAGCGTGACTTCCTTCTGCGGGTAGCCAAAAATTTCGAGGCCGCTAACCCGACCATCAAGGTCGAGTTCGACTTCCTTGACGACACCTCCTTCAAGGCGAAGCTGCCCACCCTGCTCCAGTCTCCGGAAAGACCGGACGCTTTCTTCACCTGGACCGGCGGCGTTTTCTATGAACAGGCCGAAACCGGCATGCTCCGGGACATCACCGACGAAATGGACGCCAAGACCAAGTCCCGCTACGCTACCATCGGCCTTGACGGCCTGAGCTATAAGGGCAGGCTCTATGGTGTGCCAATGTACGCCACGAACATTCCGATCTGGTACAACCGGGAGCTTCTTGACAAGGCCAAGGTGGATCCCGCCTCCATCAAAACCTGGGACGACTTCCTGGCCGCCTGCACCAAGCTGAAAAACGCCGGCATTACCCCCATCGTCATCGGCGGCAAGGACAAGTGGCCCATCGCCTTCTTCTTCGGCCCTCTGGCCCTGCGCATCCTCGGCATGGACGGCATCAACGCCGCCAACCGGGGCGAAAACGGCGGCTTCGACAACGCGGAGTTCATCAAGGTCGGCCGCGAATTCAAGCGCCTGGTGGATATTCAGCCGTTCCAGCCCGGCTACATGGATACCGGCTTCCACAAGTCGGTCGGCCTGTTCGGGGACGGCATCGGCGCCTTCCTCCCGATCGCCCACTACGTCATCGACATGAACGCCAAGAACTCCACCTCCGGCAAGGGAATCGGCGACAAGCTGGATTTCATTCCTTTCCCGGCGGTCACGGGCGGCAAGGGCGATCCCGGTGACACTTTCGGCGGCATCAACGGCTGGCTCATCACCAAGAACGCGAAGCCGGAAACCCTGAAATTCCTCGAATTCCTGACGAACGAAGAAAACCAACTGGAAAGCGGCCGTCTCAACCTGTGGCTGCCCATCGTCAAGGGCACCCAGTCGGGTCTCCAGGATCCGCGAGTCAGGCGCGTGGCTGAACTTCTCGAAAAAGCCCCGCACCATCAGCTCTATCTGGATCAGGCTCTCGGCGCCATTGTGGGTACGGCCGTGAACGACGTCGCAGCCGAGCTTTCCACCGGAGAAATCACCCCGGAAGAAGCGGCCGCGAACGTCGAGGAAGCGCGCCAGATACGCTAGTTTCGCAGTTCAACGCCATGCCGGGGCGTCGCTGCACGAACGCACCGGCATGGCAAACTTTAGAGGGTTGCAGCTTATGAGCGCATCCACAAAACCTCACCCCGTGAAGAAGGGATGTATGGCCTCCATCCGGCGTATGCACCGCGACGGCAAGCTGGCGCCGATCTTCATATTCCTGCCGCCAGCGCTCGTGCTCTTCACGATCTTCGTCATCTGGCCGATTCTGAACGCCGCCAACTTCAGCATGTACAAATGGAGCGGCTACGGCGAATTGACGAATTTCGTAGGCGCCGACAACTTCCGCCGCCTGCTCCGCCACTCCATATTCCACCAGTCGCTGTGGAATTCGTGGAAGCTCATCCTGGCCTCGCTTTTCCTGCAAATTCCGCTGGCTATGGCGATGGCTTTGCTCATCTACCGCAAGACCAGCGTCAACACCGCCTTCAGGCTAATTTTCTTCGCGCCCTATATCTTGGCCGAAGTCGCCACCGGACTTATCTGGAGCTTCATTTTTGACGGCGACTACGGCGTCACGGCGCAAATCACCAGATTCTTCGGCATGGATCAGCTTTACATCCTGGCCGACAAACGCTACGCCTTCCTCACCATCATCACCGTCATCGTCTGGAAGTATTTCGGCTACCACATGATGATTTTCATCGCCGCCCTCCAGTCGGTTCCGTCCGACCTGCTTGAGGCGGCGGAGATTGACGGGGCCAGCCCCTGGCGGATCATCTGGCATGTCAAGCTACCGCTGATTTCGCACGCCATTAAGCTAAGCGCCTTCTTCGCCATTGTCGGAGCCTTGCAGGTGTTCGACATCATACTTCCGCTCACCAATGGTGGGCCGTCTAACTCCACCCACTCCCTGGTGAGTTACCTCTATTACTTCGGACTGGTCCAGCTTAACGTCGGCTACGGCAGCGCGGTGGGGGTATGCCTGTTCTTCCTCTGCGTCATTACGGCCTTCGGCTACAAGCGCCTGGCCATTGGCAAGGGGGCCGGACTATGAACGTCAGACGCACCAGTCTCATATCCGCGCTCGCCCGCGCGGCAGCGCTTTCCCTGGTGGCGGCGCTAGTTATTCTGCCGCTCTTGGCGACCTTTCTCGGCGGCTTCAAGACTGTGGGGGAACTCCGCACTTCGCCCTTCAGCCTGCCGGTCAGTTGGAACTTCGATTTTTACGGGAAAATCCTTAACGACGGGGTGTTCTGGACATTTCTCGGCAACTCGCTGGTGGTGTCGCTGTCATCGGTTTTTCTCACCCTGCTCTGCTCCTCTATGGCGGCCTACGTTTTCGCTCAGATAAAGTTTTTTGGCTCAGGGAGCTTGCAGTCTTATCTATTGCTCGGCATGATGTTCCCCTTCGCCACAGCGATAGTGCCGCTATTCCTCCAGGTACGGGACATCGGCCTCCTCGACAATCCGTTGGGGGTGATTCTGCCGCAGACGGCCTTTTCGATGGCTTTCGCCATCGTCCTGTTCCGGAGTTTTTTCCGGCAATTGCCGAAAGAACTTTTCGAGGCCGCTTACGTTGACGGTTGCGGCTACATCGGGTTCTTCTTCCGTTTCACGCTGCCCCTTTCCACACCGATTCTCGCAACAGTAGGCACTTTCGCCTTTGTGCAGAGTTGGAACAACTACCTGCTGCCCCTGATCATCCTTAACGACCGCGCGCGTTACACCTGGCCCCTCGGCATCATGCAGTTCCGGGGCGAGTTCCTGGTCGAATGGAACATGATCCTGGCGTTCGTCTCGCTGACCATCGCGCCCGCGCTGGTTTTCTTCCTGATCACCCAAAAATACATAGTCGCCGGCCTCACCCGCGGCTCAGTTAAGGGCTAATTCTCAAGGACAAACTTATGCCTCATACCGAAAACGTCATCCAGAACCCGATCCTTCCCGGCTTCAACCCCGACCCTTCCATCGTCCGGGTGGGCGACGACTACTACATCGCCACCTCGACCTTTGAATGGTATCCGGGCGTACAGATTCACCATTCACGTGATCTCGTCCACTGGGAGCTGGCCGTGCGTCCCCTTTCGCGGGAGAAGCAACTGGATCTGCGAGGCGAGCCAGATTCCTGCGGCATCTGGGCGCCCTGTCTGACTTACTCTGATGGGCAGTTCTGGCTTATCTACACCGACATGAAGCGGAAAAGCGGCACCATGCGGGACTGCCACAACTATCTCGTCACCGCGCCCTCGATCGAAGGGCCGTGGTCAGATCCGGTTTTTCTCAACTCGTCCGGATTCGATCCGTCGCTCTTCCATGACGACGACGGAAAAAAATGGCTGGTCAATATGGTCTGCGACTACCGCTGCCGCCCCTCGCGTTTCGGCGGGATCGTCGTGCAGGAATATGATGTCGAAAAGCGGAAACTGGTCGGCCCGGCCGTCAACGTTTTCAGAGGATCCTCGCTTGGCTTGACCGAAGGGCCGCACCTGTATAGGAGAAACGGTTTCTATTATCTGATCCTGGCCGAAGGCGGCACCGGCTACGGACACGCCGTGACCATGGCGCGGGCCAAGGCCCTGACCGGCCCCTATGAACTGCATCCGGACGTCAGCGTCGTGAGCTCCCGCTTCTTTCCGGAAGCGCCGCTCCAGCGCGCCGGACATGGCGATTTCGTGGAGACGGCGGATGGCGAGACTTATCTCGTGCATCTGACCAGCCGCCCCCTGCCCGGCCTGTACCGTTCCCCGCTCGGCCGTGAGACCGCCATCCAGAAATGCGTCTGGGGCGAAGACGGCTGGCTACGGCTGGCAGGCGAAAAGTTCCTGCCGCAGGAACGGGTGGCAGCGCCGAAATTGCCGCCGCATCCCTTCCCGTCCGAACCGGATCGCACCGCCTTCACGCCGGGAACTTTACCGAAAGCTTTCCAGTGGCTGCGCACGCCCCATCCTGAGCGTATTTTCTCGCTTTCCGACCGGCCAGGGCATCTCCGCCTTTACGCGCGCGAATCAGTCGGTTCCTGGTACGAACAGGCGCTGGTGGCCCGCCGGCAAACCGGCTTCAGCTACGACGCGGAAACCGAAGTGGAGGCGAATCCGGAAAACTATATGCAACTGGCTGGCCTCATCGCCTACTATAACCGTTCCGCCTATCATTACCTGGCCCTTACCTGGGACGACAAAATCGGCGCCTGCCTGCATGTGCTAACCTGTAACGGCGCTTGGCCGGTCGCCTTGACCTATCTTTGCCTTGACGACCCGACCCCGGTCAAGCCCGGCTGCCCGGTCGCCATGCGGATAGAGGTGCGGGAGACGGCGCTCCGCTTCTTCTGGCGGCAGCAAGGCGGCGAATGGCAACGCATCGGGCCGCCGCTCGACGCCTCCGTCCTGTCGGACGAATGCGGGGAAGGCGAGCATACCAAGCAGCCGGGATCTTTCGTCGGCATCGGTAATTTCACCGGCGCCTTCGTCGGCATGGCCGCCAACGACATGAGCGGCCTGGTCATGCCGGCCGATTTTTCATATTTCAGCTACAAGAATCTTGCAAAAGGATAAACTCATGGCGACGCTCGAATATGAGAACATCTTCAAATCCTTCGGCGATGTTCAGGTCATCAGCGACGTGTCGCTGACAATTCCGCACGGTTCCTTCACCGTGTTCGTCGGCCCTTCTGGCTGCGGAAAGTCGACGCTCCTGCGCCTGACGGCGGGTCTGGAGGACGTCACCTCCGGCAAGCTGAAGATTGACGGGCGGGACGTCACGGAAGAACGGCCCACCGCCCGGGGCATCGCCATGGTGTTCCAGTCTTACGCCCTGTATCCGCACATGAACGTGGCGGACAATATCGGCTTCGGACTGAAAATGGCGAAGATGCCCAAAGACGAGCGTCTCCGCAAGGTGGCGGAAGCGGCGGAGGTGCTGCAACTGACGCCGCTTCTCGCCCGAAAGCCGGGAGAGCTTTCCGGCGGCCAGCGCCAGCGGGTGGCGATTGGCCGGGCCATCGTGCGCCAGCCCAAGGTATTCCTGTTTGACGAGCCGCTGTCGAACCTGGATGCAGCTCTTCGTACTCAGATGCGGGTTGAGCTGGCCCAGCTTCACACCCGTCTCGGCGCCACCATGATCTACGTCACTCATGATCAGGTGGAAGCAATGACTCTGGCCGACCGGATAGTCGTCCTCAGCAACGGCAGGATTGAGCAGGTCGGCACGCCGCTGGAGCTTTACTCCAGCCCCCGCACCATTTTCGTGGCCGGTTTCATCGGTTCCCCCAAGATGAATCTTTTTTCAGGACCCGTCGCCGAGGCGGCCGGCGCCCAGACCTACGGCATCAGGCCCGAGCATATCGACGTGATGCGCGAAGGCGGCGAATGGAAGGGGACGGTCCAGTTTGTGGAGCGTCTGGGGAGCGACACCTTCCTGCATGTGGACGCGGATAAAATCGGCCGGATGATCGTCCGCGCCATCGGCGATGCCGATTTCCACGGTGGCGAAAACATCTCCCTCGCCCCCCGTCCCGGCTTCCGCCACCTCTTCGGAAAGGACGGTATCGCCATTCAGGAGGCATGAAGGGGCGGTTATGCCTAGGACGATTGCATGAATGCCAGATAAAGTCATGAAAGCCTGAACCCGATCAAGGAGCCCGCCCGCCATGCCACACCTTGCCCGCACGACCCTGGGACTCGACGTCAGCACGCAAAGCCTGAGCGCCGTTCTGCTGGACATCGAAACCGGAAAACCCGTCTGGAGCCGCTCACTGGCCTACCGCGACGACCCTCGCCTGCCCGGCTACGGTTTCGAGCATGACAGCCTGATCATTCCTCCGCGCGAAGCCGGAGAGGCCGAGCAGCCGCCGCGACTCTTCATCGCGGCGCTCGAAGCGATTCTGGACGATCTCCAGGAATCCGGGCATGAG
>BNUC01000015.1 GCA_025997075.1 Betaproteobacteria bacterium
CCGACGACTGGAACGCATTCTCACAGGTATTGCCGCCAGAGCGTCACGTCATCGGCAAAGCGCACACGATCGACATCGAACACGACAACAGCAACACGCGTCATCATTTGGGACGATTTACGCGCCGTACCAAGGTGGTTTCCCGAGAACGGCACATGGTTGATCTGACCTTGCGCATCTGGCATGCCGTCACGACAACTGAACTTTTTTCCACTCTCCAGAAAATTATATTATCTATATATTAGACAACACTCTCACAAAAACAAACTCTACTGCCTGCATGTTCGGGAAACGTTATGCTGCTGTCAATACAAACCGTTGTAGTGCGTCAGCGATGCCATCGCTGTCGTTGGTCCCGGTCACCCAGTCGGCGCAGGCGCGCACTTCCTGATGGCTGTTTCCCATGGCCACGCCGAGTCCGACGAGTTCCAACATTTCTTTGTCGTTGTCTTGATCACCGAAGGCAATAACTTCCTGTGGCAGGATATTTTGTTGCGCGATGAACTCGGCCAACCGACGTCCCTTGCTGTTACCGGGGCGAGCGATATCGATGCGGTTGCCTGACGAGGAACGGACGCAATCGAAGCCGTAAGCACCGGCAGCCCGCATGAATGCCTCCAGGGACTCCGGATTGTCGGATGCGATCACGAATTTCCAGATTATTTCGTCCTCATCGATCAGTCGGTCGAAGGAAGCGATAGATACGAGACGTGGGCGTACTGATTTCTGGATTCCGGTTTTGCCGGAATGACGGTAGTCAGGTTGCCGGTCCGGACTATCCGATGAGACGTTCCGTTTCCTCAGCCCGCCCGCCGTCCAGGCCGAGATCCTGTATTTTACGAGTAATGGTATTGCGGCCGATGCCCAATGCCAGCGCGGCTTCGATACGCCGGCCGCCGGTATACGCCAAAGCACGGTTAATCAAGACACGTTCGAAAGCGTTGGTGAGTTTTTCGTGTAGGGGACTCTCGCCGCACGCGAGCATCCGATCAACCGCTTGTGCCAGTCCGCATTCCCAATCCATGCCCTCCAAGGACGCCGGTGATGTTTCGCGCAATTCCGGCGGCAGGTCGGCGACATCGACCAGTTGGCCGGGCGCCATGACCGTCAGCCAGTGACAGATGTTCTCCAGTTGTCGAACATTGCCAGGGAAATCCGCGGCGGACAACTGCCGCAAGGCCGCCTCGGAAATATGCTTGACGTCGACACCAATATCCTGGGCGCTTTTTTGCAGAAAATGACGGGTCAGAATCGGGATGTCTTCGCGCCGTTCGCGCAAGCTCGGCAGACGTACCCGGATAACGTTCAAGCGATGAAACAGGTCTTCTCGGAACAGGCCGTCCTTGACCCGCGCTTCGAGGTTCTGGTGCGTGGCGGCGATGATGCGTACGTTGGCCTTGATCGGCAAATGGCCGCCGACGCGATAGAAGTTGCCGTCGGACAGCACGCGCAGCAGGCGCGTTTGCAGTTCGGCCGGCATGTCGCCGATTTCGTCGAGAAACAAGGTGCCGCCCTCGGCCTGTTCGAAGCGGCCGTGGCGCTGTGCGGTCGCGCCGGTGAATGCGCCGCGTTCGTGCCCGAACAGTTCGGATTCGAGCAGGTCTTTGGGAATCGCCGCCGTGTTGAGGGCGATGAAGGGTTTGTCCGCACGCGGGCTGTGCCGGTGCAGGGCGCAGGCTACCAGCTCCTTGCCGGTTCCCGATTCGCCGGTAATCAGCACCGTCGCCGAGGACTGGCTCAAGCGGCCGACAGCGCGAAACACTTCCTGCATGGCCTGCGCCTTGCCGAGAATTTCCGGCGCCATGACGACTTCGCTAGCTGCACCAATATGGTGCATGCTCTCGTCGATGGCCCGCCGTATCAACTCCAGAGCCTGGTCGACGTCGAAGGGCTTGGGCAGGTATTCAAACGCCCCGCCCTGAAAAGCAGCCACCGCGCTGTCCAGATCGGAATAAGCGGTCATGATGATGACCGGCAGCGCCGGAAAACGCTCCTTGACCGTTTTCAGGAGATCGAGTCCGGACTCTCCGGGCATACGGATGTCCGAGACCAGGACTTGCGGCGATTCGCCGCTCACTTCGATCTGCGACAAGACTTCACTGGCGGAGGCAAAACACTTGAAGCTGATTTGCTCGCGCGACAGGGTCTTTTCCAGCACCCAGCGGATCGACTTGTCGTCGTCGACAATCCAGACAGGTTTCATTGATTTCTCAGGCATCGTGACCAAAATGCAGAGACTCAAGCAAATAGCTTGCCATGATCAGGGATCAGATGTCAAAACCGAACGGCCGCTATCGGGGGGATGCGGCCGGAAAGAAGGTAGGAGGCACGCGTTCATTCAACTTGTACGCCTATAGGTAGTTTTTTCCACTCGTCTCTAGGCCAGCCCCGCATATCGCCACCCGTCCATTTTTCCTTGTGTGTTTCCACAGGGCCATACTGAAACGTCGCTTTCTTGCCATCAGCGCTTACCCCGTCGTAACGCGCTTCATCTACCCAACCTTCGCGTGGGGTTTTTATAATTTCACACCCTACTTTTCTGCTTTCTCCACCCCACCAAGTACAACTCTCATACCAAGTACCATCGTAAAGATGAACCGTGCGGTATTTCAGTTGGCCTTTGAAAACCTTTTTGATGCGTACAGTCATGCTGCCAGATTGGGGGCCGGTTGGTACAGGTATCGCCATTGACTTGTCAGAATGTCCGCTTTTGCTCCCAGCGTAATAGTTGTAACTTCCAAATGGATTGATATACACATTCCCTGCTGACTCGTTTCTTCTGGGAGACTCTAAAAATTTCACCCCCTCTCCCTCTTTCAAACCGACGAAGGCGCTTACCAACCTAGGATCATTGGAATGGAACGGTGTCTCTTTTTCTGTCCGGAACCCGACCCAGATCCACCAATCACTTTTATGGTCATAGTCTCTCCGCTGGGCCGAGCGCCATTGTAGGGTAAGCTGAACCAAATCCCCCGCCTCTACCACTGCCCCCCCTCCCTCCTGCACTACCTCGAATTTGAGGGGGTTTTCCACTGCCCTGCCCGGATCGAGCACCTGCCACGGCTCGTATGTAACCTCAATGGGGCGATGGAAATTGTACTGATACTGAATCTGGTACTGATTGTATTGATGGACTGCTATCGACACCAATACCACCAGTACCGGCAGTCCAATAATCCACACCCATTTGCACCGATACCAGGGCCTGGATGCACTTCCGTCTACAAAGTTCTCGCTCATGGCTGTTCCTCCCTGTTACTCGGGAAAAACAGTCCGGTGATCTCAGCCGGGCTTTGTACTTTTTCTTCAAGTTTTGTAATCTTCATCCCGGATTCTTTCTTCCCTGTGAATATCAGGTCAAAACTTGCCGTTTGGTTTTGATTCCTGATAACTTCAAAACCCACCGCCCGGTTTTGATACCTGATCCCTGGCATCTGATCCCTGAAACGGCAAGCGCAGGGTAAAACAGGTATATCCCGCCCGGCTTTCGCACTCGATGGTTCCCTGATGCTGCAGAATGAAACCCTGCGCCAGGGTCAGTCCCAAGCCGTTCCCTCCCTCGCGGCCCGAAATCAGCGGGTAGAACATGCGCTCCCTGATGTCGGCGGGAATACCTGGGCCATCATCGACGACCTGCAATTCCACGGCCAGCGGGTAACGCCGCTTGGCCAGCGTGACCTGGCGGGCCACCCGCGTGCGGAAAATAATCTGACCGGCCGTTTTGCGTTCCGGCTGGTTCCTGATGGCCTGCGCGGCGTTGCGCGCGATATTCAGCACCGCCTGAATCAACTGTTCGCGGTCGCCCACGAGGTCCGGCAGGCTGGTGTCGTAATCGCGGCGGATGGCCAGCGACCTGGGAAATTCGGCCATCAACAGGCTGCGCACGCGTTCGAGAATTTCGTGGATGTTGACCGCGCCGGGCTGCATCGGACGATGCGGCGAGAGCAGGCGCTTCATCAAATCCTGCAGGCGGTCGGCCTCCTTGATGATCACCTGCGTGTATTCGTGCAGCTCCGCATTGTTAAGCTCGTGCTCCAGAAGTTGCGCCGCGCCGCGGATGCCGCCCAGGGGATTTTTGATCTCGTGCGCCAGATTGCGGATCAGTTCGCGGCTGGCCAGTTGCTGTTCGAGCAAGCGTTCCTCGCGCGTCGCCCGCAGGATTTGCGGATCGATCGGCCAGAACTCGACCAGCAGCCGAATCTCTCCGCCGTCTACCGAATCCACCGGATTTACCGGATTTACCGAACAATTCAGATGCAGCACTTCGTCGTTGTTGCGCCGAATTTCGGTGTCCGGACCGCTGTAATCCAAGCCATGCACGAGCGCATTGCTGAGCGCTTCCATCAGCGTGCCTGGACATCCGACTACGCTATCAAGCCGACTGCCATAAACTATCCTGCCGCTGACGGCTAATAGATGCTCCGCCGCTGGATTCATGTAACGAATGGACAGATCAGCAGAAAGCAGAATGACCGACGATGACAGCAGGTCGAGGCCGGAGACAGAAGACGGAGGACGGAAGACAGAAGACAGTAAGGCTTGCGGCGGCATCGCCGCCGGTAACTGTCTGTCCTCTGTCATCTGTCTTCTGTCCTCTGATCAGCGCAGCTTGGCCATTTCCCTTTCAATGGCTTCTATGTTGCGCTCGTGCAAGGCCGCCTTGTTCTTATACGGTTCGAGACGGTCGAGAACCCGCTGGTAATTTTTCTCGTTGCCGGTCCGAATACTTTCCTGTTCGGCCAGATCCTTCCTGGCCTGTTCAAGGTTGCCGCGTTCTGCCTCCAGTTCATTTTCCAGGATGCGCCGCCGGTCATTATCGCGCTCCCTCTGGGTGTTCTCCCCAACCTTGGGGAAACCATCGGGAGACCCCGACCGGGCGGCTGGCCTCGGCGCCGGAGCAGGCGGGACAGACATGACTGGCCCGAGATCCATGGCCGTGCATTTGATGTCTTTGTCTTTCAACTTGACGTTGGAAAACGTCTTGCGACCGTCTTCGTCGACACACTGGTACATGACTTCTGCCTGCACCGTGGCAATCTTCGCAAGCAACGCTAACGCAAGGCAGAACCTGAAAAATAACTTCATCATCATCCCATTCATCCGTGATTGTCCGGTTGCGTTTTGATTCACCGTGCATCAGTTTATGGGATAGTTCATGTAATTTCAAACGTTTACGCCGTAAACACAATAAAAAACATAATAAAAAAGGACGGGCAGGCCCGTCCTTTCCCTTCATGCGGACAATCAGCAACTGTAATAAAGGTCGAATTCGACCGGATGGGTCGTCATGCGAACCTTGTTGACTTCGTCCATTTTCAGCTCAAGGTAAGCATCGATCCATTCGTTGGAGAAGACACCGCCACGGATCAGGAACTCGCGATCCTTGTCCAGTGAGCCGAGCGCCTCTTCCAGGCTGGCGCACACGGTCGGGATCTTCGCTTCCTCTTCCGGCGGCAGATCGTACAGATTCTTGTCGGCCGCGTCGCCCGGATGGATCTTGTTCAGGATGCCGTCCAGACCGGCCATCAACAGGGCCGCGAAGGCCAGATACGGATTGGCGATCGGGTCCGGGAAACGGGTTTCGATACGACGCGCCTTTTCAGAAGCGGTATAGGGGATACGAATCGAGGCCGAACGGTTCTTCGCCGAGTAAGCCAGCTTGACCGGCGCTTCGAAGTGCGGCACGAGGCGCTTGTAGGAGTTGGTTCCGGGATTGGTGATGGCGTTCAGCGCCTTGGCGTGTTTGATGATGCCGCCGATGTAGTAAAGGGCGGTTTCGGACAGGCCGGCGTAACCGTTGCCGGCGAACAGGTTCTTGCCGTTTTTCCAGATCGACTGGTGAACGTGCATGCCCGAACCGTTATCGCCGACGATTGGTTTCGGCATGAAAGTTGCGGTTTTGCCATACTGATAGGCGGTGTTATGCACCACGTACTTGAGCGTCTGCGTCCAGTCGGCGCGGCGCACCAGGGTGTTGAACTGCGTGCCGATTTCGCACTGCCCCGCGTTGGCGACTTCGTGGTGATGCACTTCAACCGGGATGCCCAGCGATTCGAGCGTGAGCACCATCGCCGAACGGATGTCGTGCAGGCTGTCGACCGGAGGAACAGGGAAATAGCCGCCCTTGATGCCGGGCCGGTGGCCGGAACCGCCGCCGCCTTCGCTGGCTTCACCCGATTTCCAGGCCGCTTCGTCAGAGAAAATCTTGAGCGAGCATCCGGACATGTCGGCGCTCCACTCGACGGCGTCGAAGATGAAAAACTCGGGCTCGGGGCCGAAATAGGCAAAATCGCCCACGCCCGAAGACTTCAGATAGGCTTCGGCGCGCTTGGCAATCGAGCGCGGATCGCGCTCGTAACCCCGTCCGTCGGCGGGATCGACAACATCGCAGGTCAGAACGACCGTGGTTTCATCGAAGAACGGATCGACATAAGCGGTTTCGGGATCAGGCACCAATAGCATGTCGGATGCCTGGATGCCCTTCCATCCGGCGATGGACGAACCATCGAAAGCGTGGCCGCTTTCAAATTTATCTTCATTAAACGCACTGACCGGGACGGTCACATGCTGTTCTTTGCCACGCGTATCGGTAAAACGGAAGTCCACAAACTTGGCTTCGTTTTCCTTGATCAATTTGATTACATCTTGTGGGCTTGCCATTTGCAAAATCTCCTAACGGTTACCGGGCACTCCGGCGACAATGAAAAAGCTGCGATAGCGATAAGCAAAAATGGTGCCATTATCACTCTGCCGCCCCAAGTCTGTGCCACAAAGCTTCTTCTGCAAACAAGCTTGTCGCTGACGCTCTATTTTGGTGCATCAACGGCCAATGTAGCACCAAAATAGCGCCTAGACCTAAAACCTTGTTTGGTTGGGCAGGGCTATCGCATATGGCCCCGAGGGATAAGTTCGAGTAAAGAAGCGCGGTAATAGGGAAGGCGGTTAGCGTTTTTTACATCGAGAACGTAATCTGCGCTTGGGATAAGTGGTATCCCCACGCAGAAGCGATAGCATGAACTTGCGTAAGGCCGAGAAGTTCTGTGGGGCGTGGCTCTTGCGTACCATATCCTGTCATAACTACTTGAATGTAACCCCTTTCTTCTCTGGCCATTCTTCGGCGCGCGTAAAAGGAGTGATGCATGAATCTTAAGTCGGTTCGCTGTTCCATTGCCCCGAACCCCTTCACTGGCTGGGTAGATTGAAGTCGATTTGGGCGAAGGCAAGCAGGCCGTTACTGATGGTCGCTTGGGGAACCAGAAGACCATTACCGAAATGCTTTTCACGGTCCTTGTCCAGGTACATAACCTTGCGGTCCGTCATTTTAAAAATGGCCACGTCTGCCAAGGCGCCTGGCGCAAGAGTGCCGATCTGGCCTTCCATCTTCATAAGCCGGGCTGGGGTCTGGGTGGTGGCCCGTACCACCTCTGTCAGGCTTATTCCGTAGGAAAGGAATTGGGACATCACAAAGGGCAGGGAACGGGCCTGGTTGAGGGAGAACAGCGTATCCTCGGTCATGTCTGTGGAAAGGATGTCCGGCAGAAAGCTTTCCCGCAGAGCATCCTGGCAGACTTTGTGGCTGAAGTTCGTGCGCCCGTGGGCCATATCGAATATGACGCCGCGTTCGCGCGCCTTCCGGAAAGCGGCGGGAATCTTGACATTCTTGTCAAACAGGGTATCACCGGTACGGTGGAACACATGGCAGAGCACGTCGTCCTTGCGCAGCAGGTTGACGATGTCCGTCATCGCACACGGGGGATTGGTCACGTGCACACAGACCGAAATGCTACCAATATCCTCGGCCAGCGCGATGGCGGCTTCCAGCGGCTTGATGTCTTTGGACATATTGTTGCACAGGGACAGCCGTAATTTCAGCCCGAGAATGTTGTCCTCGTATTCTTCCACCAATTGGGCGATTTTGGCTTTGTCGAACAGGGCCGGGTCAAAGTTTTCAGGAAACCCGGCGCCAACCATCCCGCCAGTGAAGCAGGAGAGATAAGTCTTGATCCGCACCCAACTTTGTACAATGACACTCTGGTGAAAGGCGAGGTAGGTGGCGCAACCACTGGATCCGGCATCCACCGCAGCGGTGACCCCGGTACAAAGCAGGAAATCCGGGTTGATACTCATGATTGTCCCACCGTGAAACAAATGAGCGTGGAAATCGATCAGCCCGGGAAACACGTAGCAGCCCGAAGCGTCAATGACCAACGTGGCCGACACGTCCTGTTCTTTAATCTCGATAATTCGGTTGCCGCGAATGCCAACGGCGCGAATGCCATCAATACCACGCGCTGGATCAATCACATGTCCGTTTTTGATCAGAGTATCTATTTGCATTAATTTCTCATTTTCCTATGTGTATTCTTCTCTGCAGCACTGGCACCAACAGGGTAATGATCGCTATCAGTAACAGGCCAGCAGTAATCGGTCGGGTATAAAGAAAATCGAAGCTACCCCCTGACAACGACAACGCGCGGCGGAAATTCGATTCAGCCATTGGGCCCATGATCAGCGCCAGTACGACTGGAGAAGGCGGATATTCCCAGCGTTGCATGAAAAAGCCCACCACTCCTACCAGAAGCATGAGACCTACGTCAAACATGCTGTTGTTGATGGCATAGGCGCCGACCACGCTTAGCGCCAGGATCATTGGCGACAGCACTGACCGTGGCATTTCCAACACTTTACCCATCAGGCGTAGCGAGCTCAGACCGACCACCAGCAGCGCCACATAACAGAACAACATACCGGCGAACAGGGTAAATACTAGTGATGCATGTTCCTTGAACAGGAGAGGTCCCGGTTGCAGGCCCTGCATGGTCAATGCACCCAACATGATAGCGGTGACTGCGTCACCGGGAATGCCCAGCGTCAACATCGGCAACAGGTCGCCACCAGTACAACTGTTGGCGCCCGACTCACAAGCTGCCACGGCTTTGAGTTCCCCCTTGCCGAAGTTCTCCGGATTTTTGGAGAAGCGCTTGGCCTCATTGTAAGCCACGAAGGAAGCGACATCGGCACCAGCGCCGGGGATTATGCCAACGATGATGCCTAGCCCAGAGGAGCGCAGGATGGTCACGATCAGGCCACGAAACTCCGACCAGGGAGGAATGACGCGGCCGATGAAAACTTTCAGTTCATGGCGCGTCTGTTCCTCCCCCAGCGACTTGAAAGCCTCGGAGGCAGCGAACAGGCCAATCATGACTGGAACGAAAGGCACATTGAACAGTGCGGTAAAGCCGCCAGTAAAGCGCGGAAAGGCTGACATGGGGTCAAGGCCGACAGTCGATAGCAGCAATCCTGCAAAGCCAGCAATCAGGCCTTTG
Source organism: Betaproteobacteria bacterium (assembly GCA_025997075.1). Taxonomy (GTDB): domain Bacteria; phylum Pseudomonadota; class Gammaproteobacteria; order Burkholderiales; family Rhodocyclaceae; genus Propionivibrio. The sequence continues at coordinate 9,327 of BNUC01000015.1, forward strand.
ATCAGCGAATCGCCCGACACACTGGTGATGATCGACAGCCCAAATATCGCCAGGGCGAAAGTTTCGGCCGCTGAAAATTCCAAGGCAAACTGCGCCAGCAATGGTGAGAGAAAGATTAACATGAAAACACTCAAGGTGCCGCCAATGCATGATGAAAAGGTTGCGGTCCCCAGAGCGAGGCCTGCCTTACCTTTCTGTGTAAGCGCATATCCGTCCATGGCTGTCGCCGCCGCTGCAGGCGTACCGGGTATTTTGAGCAGGATGGCGGTAATGGAACCACCATAGATGCCGCCGAAGAAAACGCCGGAGATCATCAGGATGCCAGAAAGCGGGTCCATTCCAAAAGTGAAGGGCAACAGAATCGCTACCCCCAATGTGGCGGTAAGACCGGGCAGAACACCGATAACAATGCCCAGCATCACGCCTATCAGCGCAAGCAATAGCGTCACCGGGTCGTTGGCGAGATTAGCGAAGCCCTTGAAGAGCATGTCGATTTCATACATGTCATGTTCTCCCGCTTATATTGACCCTATTTCGAATAGGCTGCCCATCGGCAACGGAATGCTCAGGCCAAAGAGAAACACTAGATAGAGGAATAATGTTATTCCGATTGCAATTACCGGGTTCCACAAGCGGTGGCGCATGCCCATGAGCCACATCATGCCAATGAGAAATACGACCGTCGGAGGCAAATAACCCAAGAGGGGAATCAGGTAGATATAGATGCCGGTAGCGACGATGCCGATGACCACCGGAACGAAATTGAATGATGATGCCGGCACGACTTCAGCCTTTTGGACGGTGCTGCGACGAAGCGTGTTATAGACGAGCACAGCGGCCAATATCAGCAATACGCCAGCATAGATGACCGGGAAGCGTGCCGGACCGACATCCATTTCCAATCCTGACAAGGGAAAGTAGCGTGAGTTGACAATGGCAGCGATCGCTATCAGGGTGATGAATGCACAGGCGATGAATTCAGCGTATCGAGACGTTTCCGTCCCCATTCCTTCGGTAGGTTGACTCATGTATTGTATCTCCTCGAACGCCTGCACTCCAATGGAATGCAGGCGTAAGTTTCGCTGGCTGGACAGCTTACTTGGCGATACCGAGCTTGCCCATCAGCGCCTTGAAGAAGGCATTGTCGCGGTTTATGACCTCTTGATACTGAGGCGCTTCCGCATAGTGCCAAGTCATGTTCAATTTTACCAGCGCGTCGCGGAAGGACTGATCATTCGCCGTCTTGCGCGTCGCATCAATCAACACGTCAACCACGTTCTTGGGCGTACCCTTGGGCACTACGATGCCACGCCAAGTGGATATCGTCACATCAATACCATTTTCCTTCAGTGTCGGCACTTCATCGAAACCCTTGGAGCGTTGGTCGGCCATTATCCCCAGGATACGCAATTTGCCCCCACGCACATGGTTGACTACCTCGGCCGGGCTTACCGTTACCGCTTCGATGTGTCCGCCCAGCAGCGCGACCACCGCAGGATTGGCTCCGTCATAGGGAATGTGGTTGAACTTGACGCCGGTTTTGTCCTCAAGAGCGGCAGCGGCCAGATGCCAGATGCCGCCGGTACCGGAGTTGCCGACACGCACTTTGCCGGGATTGTCTTTGGCATAGCTCAGAAATTCCTCGACTGTCTTCCATGGCGCATCTTCCTTGACGGTGATGGCACCTGGCTCGACGTTGAGCATGGCGATCGGCGTGAAGTCCTCGGCTGTGAAGCGTGCCACACCCATATGCGGCAGCATGGATATCTCCACGTTTCCTACGCCTATCCTGTATCCATCGGGGCGCGAGGCTGCGATTTCAGTATAGCCCACTGCACCGCCACCGCCTGGCTTGTTGACTACCCCGATGGGTTGAGGCAGATACTTCTTAGCAACATCGGCGAAGGTTCGTGCCAGGAGATCTGTGCCACCCCCGGCTTGCGTAACCACGACCAGTTCGATCTGCCTAGTCGGATAATCTGCTGCATACGCTGCTGTCCAGTATAGTAAAACAGATCCGCATAACACGGTTAGCAGACGGGATACCAATTTTTTCGGATTCATTTGATCCTCCTGTGTTGAATCATTTTTCAGTTGAAAGTCAGAGCAATCAGGGCCATTTTAAACTGCAAGCTATGCCGTACACATTTTCATATGGCATTTATCCTATCCTCGGTAAAATCATCACTGTTACCAGAGCAATCAGGGTAAGAATTTTCTTTATGAATTACTTCTTCATTTTCGCTTCCTTTCAGGTGGTTAAGCTGTTTGAACCAGCAATGAAATGACATAACCGCTTCTCGATGGCGGCACTGATTAAATACAGTTCAGGGAGCTACGCGCTGCCTGATCGATGAAAACAGTATCGACACCGAGCGCGATGAAAGTAAAGCCATCGGCGCGCGCCTTATTGATTGTTTCTTTCGTTGGCTTTACCACATGCAGACCGGCCGATTTCCCATGTCGCTGGCAGGCGGCCACGACTACGGCACAGGCCGCTTGTACGAGCGGGTGCGAAGTTTGCCCGGTAACACCGTAGGAACCACTCATGTCGTAGGGGCCAATAAATACGCCATCGACGCCTTCAACGGCAAGAATTTCGTCAATATTGTCCACAGCCAGTTTGGACTCGATCATTACCACGACAACCACCTGATCATTGACCCCGCTGGCGTATTCATCGAAATCCTGCCCCCAGTTGTTAGCCCGGCAAAAGGCAAAACCGCGTACGCCAAGCGGTGGATATTTGGCTGCCGCCACGGCTCTGCGGACTTCTTCCGCTGTATTCACCAACGGTACGATCACTCCTTGCGCACCCGCATCAAGCATTTGCCGGATGGCGAGATCGTCGTTCTCCCGAACCCTGACCAAAGGCGCAACACCACGGCCATGCATGGCCCTGGCCAAATTCGCAAAATTTTCCACGTCGATGTCGGTATGCTCGCAATCTACGGCAATCCAGTCAAAACCGATATTGGCCAAGATCTCGGCGACTGCCGGATGGCCGACTTGGATCCAGGTGCCGATACACAGTTCGCTATTGAGCAATGCCTTTTTGACTTTATTTTTCACATCCACTTTAACCTCTCCAAACAGCATGACACCGACGTCCCACAGATCATTGGAAACAATATAGGCGCCAATCCGAATGCAGTTCAACGCCGCACAATCGGTATGATACCGCTAACATTGCAACGAATAGAGAAACAATTTTCAAACATCAAACAGCACGCTATACTAAACGTATTTCCATATAACATTTATTGCTCTATTAACTTCAGCAATAAACTCATACTGACAATAACAATTGCGGCGAAAAAGACCCTCAAAGACCCCAAAACATTTTTTTTCTGTTAATGTTACCGGTAGCAGGAGGGTAAGTCAATATTAATTTTCAAGCGTGGCGATTGGTATGGAAAGGTTCGAATCTGAGCGGCAAGCATGGTGTCCTTCAAGAAATGTATTTTTCAAACACCAAAGCCGTTTTCCAAAAATGCGTGGTTTGATGAAATCAGGCGAGATCATTGGACCACAAATCTATTTATGCACAATCGCGGCTTGGTCCGCGTCGTGTAACATAAAATAAAAAGGTCACAGCGCACCAATGGCAGATCAAAGAAAAGGAACTCCTGTTCGCCTCCGGTTGGCAGACGTTGCTGCCTTGACAGGCGTCAGCAAGATGACTGTGTCACGAGCACTCAGGCAAACCGGGCAAGTTAACCCTGAACTCACCGATAAGATTAGGCGGGTCGCGGAACAGCTTAATTATATTCCGGACCAGGCCGCCCAAGCCTTGGCGTCATCCAAAAGTGCATTTGTTGGCGTGCTGATTCCAACCCTGACCAACACCGTTTTTGCCGATCTACTTGAGGCTGTCCATAACATCCTGTTTCCACAAGGAATTCAAATCTTGATTGGGAACACGCATTACTCGCCCGAGCAGGAAGAGCGTCTACTTCGAAATTTTCTATCCTACCGACCCAGCGGATTGATCGTTACCGGTTTCGACCAGTATCGGGAAACGCAAAAAATGATCAATTCGAGCGGTATTCCCTGCGTACATGTTATGGAGATATCCGACGACGACTCGGTTTACTGCGTTGGCCTGTCGAATACCGAAGCAGCGCAAGGGGTCGTCAACTATCTTCTGGCCAAAAATCGACGCCGTATTGCCTTTATCGGCGCACAAAACGACTCTCGTACGCTTCAACGCCTTGAAGGCTATCGGACAGCGCTCGCCAACAACGACTTGCTTGATTCAGCTCTTGAATGCAATGTCCCGACACAAACCTCGGTTGGGTTGGGGGGGGAGTTATTCAGGGAGATGATGGCGCACTACTCCGATGTCGATGCGGTTTTTTTTAGTAATGACGATCTGGCGCAAGGTGCAATGTTTGAAGCCTTGAGGCTTGGCATTCGCATTCCAGATGATGTGGCAATTATCGGGTTTAACGATATTGAGCAAAGTGCCCATTCCGCCCCTAGAATGACAACCGTGCATACCCCACGAACAGAAATTGGCACTCAGGCGGCCAAGATGTTACTTAATCTTATGCAGGGCAAAACGATATCACCGCGTTCGATTAATGTAGGCTTTGAACTCATCGTTCGTGAAAGCGCCTAAGCAAAGCTTACTTCTACCGACTGAATCATTCCGAACGCAAAGCTCAGCTCTAGCGGTGGGCAGGCACAGGGGCCTGCCCCTACGAGCACACCCCACATTTCGATGGAATTCATGCGATTCCGCGCAAGCGAACCAATCCGACTCCATGCACCGCCGGATTTCCGGGTTTATACTCTGTTTTGGTCGACAACCGACAAACCGAAAGACTCCACGCATGAACACCCCACGCATCGATTTCTCCGCTTTCAGTTCGATGGCTGACGCCGAGTGCCACGCGCGCGTTCGCGCCGCCCGCGACAAGATCGGCAACAAGGCGGTCATCCTCTGCCACCATTACCAGCGCGCCGACGTCTACCAGTACGCTGACCTCACCGGCGATTCGCTCAAGCTCGCGCGTTTGGCATCCAATACCGACGCCGAATACATCGTCTTTTGCGGCGTGCATTTCATGGCCGAAGTCGCCGACATCATGTCCAGGCCACACCAGGTCGCCATCCTGCCCGACCTCGCGGCGGGTTGTTCGATGGCGGACATGGCCAACCTGGCCAAGGTCGAACGCTGCTGGCGTGAATTGAGTGGGGTATTGAATGCCGAGGAAGAAATCACACCGGTCACCTACATCAATTCGGCCGCCGACCTGAAAGCCTTCTGCGGGCGGCACGGTGGTATCGTCTGCACCTCGTCGAACGCTCGCGTGATCGCCGAATGGGCTTTCCGCCAACGGGAAAAAATCCTGTTCTTTCCCGACCAGCACCTCGGACGCTGGACCGGGCACAGCCTGGGCATAGCCCTCGACGAAATGCAGGTCTGGGACCCTGATCTCGAAATGGGCGGCCTGACGCAGGAACAGATTCGCAAGGCGCGGCTGTTGCTGTGGAAAGGCCACTGCTCGGTACACCAGATGTTCCAGCCGGCGCATATCCGCAAGTTCCGCGCGGAGTACCCCGACGGCCTGGTCATCTCGCATCCCGAATGCTGCTTTGAAGTCTGCCAACTGTCGGACCATGTCGGCTCGACCGAACAAATCGTCAAGGTCGTCAGGGACGCCGCGCCAAACACGCGCTGGCTGGTCGGCACGGAATTCAATCTGGTCAAGCGCCTGGCCGAGGAAGTCAAAGCGCAGGGCAAGATCGTGCAGTTCATGGCGCCGATCGTCTGCATGTGTTCGACGATGCAGCGTATCGATCCGCAGCACCTGGCCTGGACGCTCGAAAACCTGGCTGCGGGCCACGTCGTCAACCCCATCGCGGTCCCGGAGCACGAGGCCGTCCCGGCGCGGCTCACGCTGGAAAGGATGCTCGCGGTATCGTGAATGCCATGAAGCCGCATGGGCTGCGCATCGTCACTTACAACATCCACAAAGGATTTTCGCAGTTCAACCGGCACATGATGGTGCACGATCTGCGCGAACAGTTGCGCCTGCTCGACGCGGACATCGTGTTTTTGCAGGAGGTTCAGGGTAAGCACAGCTTGCATGCCGAACGCTTCGACGACTGGCCCGAAGAACCCCAGCACGAATTTCTCGCCGCCGATGTCTGGCAATCCACCGTCTATGCCAGCAATGTGGTGTATGAGCATGGTCACCACGGCAATGCGATTATTTCCCGTTTTCCGATCAGGCAGGCATTCAACCAGGACGTCACCCAACTGCGTTTCGAGCGGCGCGGCCTGCTGCACTGCCGGATTGACGTGCCGGACTGGCCGGCGTCCGTGCATTGCGTCTGTGTCCACTTGTCGCTGTTTGCCCGTTCCCGCCATCGCCAGATGGACGCTCTGGTGAAGTATCTCGAAAGCGTCGCGGAACAGGATTCGCCGTTGATCATCGCCGGTGACTTCAACGACTGGCGCAACGAAGCCAACGCCTGGCTGGCCCGGCGACTTGGTCTCGTCGAGGTTTTCGAGGGCGCGGCGGGAACGCCCAGTGCGCCGGGGCGCAGTTTCCCGGCGAAACGGCCGGTTCTGCGCCTGGACAGAATCTACGTGCGCGGGTTCTCGGTCAGGCAGGCAAAGGTCCACTCCGGCAATCCATGGTCGAAAATCTCCGACCATGCCGCTTTGTCGGCGCAACTGAACCACAATCCAGAGAGAACGGCTTAATTCCATTCTAAATCACCGGTGACTGTGTCGCTTTGTTGACTATGCCTTGCCGTACCATTTGTACTGTCTGCGGCTCGGAGCGTGTTTGCGTGTCACCAATGATTTATAAATGGAATAAGACGCTTTTTATTCCCTGTTCGTTGGGCGGCTGTCAGTCATCGAACTCTCGATGTCGTCTACCACCAGGCCCAATGCCTGCTTTGCCTCGTTGACCAGCTTTGGATTTATTTTCCGTAGCAAGGGTTTGGCCGCCATGCCCAGCGCTTCTTTTTGTTCCGATTCCATCACTTTGCCCAACAGGCGGAACAGCTCAAGCAATTCCTTATCCCGCTGAGCCATCGGGCATTCGGGGCGGAGTTCGGTACATACGGTGTTGCCTCCGCATAGCATCGCCTGTTTCAGGCGTGTCTCCGCCAAGGCAAGCAACTCTTCGGGAGACTCCACGTGATCGTCGGGTGTCGCGGCCACACCCACGCTGGTCGTCAGTCGGATTTTCCGGCCATGGACGGCAATCTGCCCCGTGGCCATGCTCTTACAGACGCGTTTGCCAAAATGCACCCCCGAACGTAGATCGACGCCGTGGGAAATGATGGCCACGTAGTTTTCCCCGCATCGTCCGAGTACATCGCGCGGGTCTATTTTCGCGGCAAGCAGCTTGGCGATCCGTCCGGTCAACAAATCCGAGACGTCCGAGCCAAAACGACTGATGTACTCAGTCAGGCGATCGATCCCGAAAACGAGCACGCACAAGGGCTCTTTCGAATTTATTTGATGCGGGAGCGAGGACACTGCCGCGATGAAATCCTCCTCGCCCAAAAGGGATGCCGTCGATATCGTACGGCGCGTGTGCGCTTTTTCGGGGGTTTTTTCGCGCGATCCGCTTTGAGGCTCGTCCTGCGGATTGTTCTCGGTTTCGATAATCTGCGATGATTGAAACGTACCGGCAAGCACGTTCTCTATGCACTCCGCCATCGCTTTCCTGGCCATCGATTTGGTCATGAACCCGGCGACCCCCTGGCGCTGCCATTCGTCGGCATTGGCATTGGGGTTGTCATCGGACACGAGCAGCACCATGGGCGTTTCACGCAAGCGGCGCAACGCGCTGGACCGCATCCGTTCCAACAGGTCACGCGCCACCAACCGGGGAAGATCGATACTCGAAATGACCATGGTGATGCTATTGTCGAGCATCAGGCGCTGCCAGGCGGATTCTCCGTTATCTTCCTCGACAACACTGAAACTCTCTTCCAGCCGTTTCGCCAGCATCGTGCGCACCACTCTGGAGCCATCCACCACCAGAAGCCGGCGTTTGCTTGTAACTGCATTCGCGGAATCTGAAAACGCCGCTTTATTCATAATCGATGTACGTCCATTCTTTTAGCATGCTCGAATCGTGAATCGTAATAATATAGTCCGAACGCGACATATTGTGAACTACTCTGCGCGATCAAACGCAATCAAAAGGTTTCCATATTTTGACAAAGCAGCGCTCATGGCGGACGAAGCGCCGTTTCAACGAGTCCGACCCAATAGCTGAGGCCGATCCCCAGAATTTCGTCGTTGAAATCGTAATGCGGATTGTGCAAGGTGCGGCCCTTGCTTCCGGAACCGTTGCCCAGCCAGACGTAACACCCAGGCTTCTCCTGAAGCATATACGAAAAATCCTCGGCGGCCATCGAAGGCTGTTCGTTCGTTCGTACTTTTTTGGCGCCAAGGATGCCCGCCGCTGTCTCACGGCAGATTTCCGTCTCTGGCGCGCTATTCACCGTCGCCGGATAACGCTCGTCGAAGCTGATGCCCACCTGTACGCCGAACGTATGCTCGATTCCGGCGCAAACGCGCTGGATCGCGGCCTCGATCAGCGCCTGGATGTCGGGCTTGAAACTGCGGATCGTCCCGCGCAGGACGGCATCATCGGGAATGACGTTCCACGCGTCGCCGCCATGAATCTGGGTGACGCTGAGCACCGCGCCCTCACAGGGAGGGACTTTGCGCGACACGATAGTCTGCAAGGCGAGGACGAGATGACTGGCCGCCACCAGCGTATCGACTCCCTGATGCGGCATCGCGGCGTGACACCCTTGTCCGCGCAAGTGAAGCTCAAAAACACAGGTTCCGGCCATGACCGGACCGGGCATCGCCGCCATCTCGCCCACGGGCATATCCGGCCAGTTATGCAGGCCGAAGATGGCATCCATCGGGAACCGCCGGAACAGTCCGTCCTGAAGCATGACCTTGCCGCCGCCTTCGGACTCTTCGGCGGGCTGGAAAATGAAGTAAACGGCGCCATCGAAGGCAATGTTCTCGATATTTTCGGCCAGATAGCGCGCCGCGCCGAGCAACATGGCGGTGTGGCCGTCATGGCCGCAGGCATGCATACACCCTGGGTTCTGCGACGCGTGCGCGAAAACGTTCTTTTCCGGCACCCTCAGAGCGTCCATGTCGGCTCGCAGGCCGATTGCTCGCTGGCTGACGCCCTTGCGCAGGACGCCGACGACTCCTGTTCCGGCCAGGCCACGATGCACCTTGAGGCCGCGGGCGGACAATTCACGCGCCACGATGTCGGCCGTGCGCGTTTCCTGGAATGCCAGTTCCGGATGCGCATGGATGTCCCGCCGGATGGCTATGATCTCGTCGAGGAAGGGGATGGTCAGAAGATTCATGGCAAAACACGAAAAACAGAGTGACTGCAAGGGGGGTGTCCGCTTCATCCACAAGCAACATGGGAATGGGAACACTATACCAGTCCGGCTTGCCCGTGTATGCCACATTCCGCTATGCTCGAAATCATGCGCATCGTGATCATCAGCGGCTTGTCCGGTTCCGGAAAATCAATCGCCCTCAATATCCTTGAGGACGCTTCGTACTACTGCGTCGACAACCTCCCTTCGCAAATGCTGCAGCAGCTCGTCGATCACCTCGGCCAGCGCGGCTATAACAAAGTGGGCGCGGCCATCGACATCCGGGGCGGCGACAGCATCGCCATGCTGCCGCAGCAACTGGCCGAGTTGCGCGAACGCGGTTTCGAGCTGGAGTTTCTCTTCCTCGATGCCAAGACCGACACCCTGCTCAAGCGTTATTTCGAGACGCGGCGGAGGCATCCGCTGACCGACGAACGGCACACCTTGACTGAATCGATTGCCGACGAACGTCACCGCCTGGAATGCCTGGCGGGACTCGGCCACCATATCGACACCAGCGATCTGAAGCCGAACGCCCTGCGTGACTGGATCCGCCAGTTCATCGTTCCTGACGCGCGCGGCGGCCTGACCTTGCTGTTTGAATCGTTCGGCTTCAAGCACGGCGTTCCGCTCGATGCCGATCTGGTTTTCGATGTGCGCTGCCTGCCCAATCCGTATTACGAGGTATCCTTGCGCGCGCTGACCGGGCGCGATCAGGCGGTGATCGATTATCTCGAAGCGGAGCCGGACGTGCTGCGCATGCGCGAAGATATTGCCCGTTTCATCGGCGATTGGCTGCCATGTTACGTCAACGACAATCGCAGCTATCTGACCGTCGGCATTGGCTGTACCGGCGGCCAGCATCGCTCCGTCTATTTCGCCGAATGGCTGGAACAGCGTTTCCGGGGCCGGGTACGGGTACAGGTGCGTCACCGCGAGCTGTTGCCGATCTCAAGCGACCAAGCCTGATGCCCTGGTTGTCCCTGTTACGTCCCGGCGATTACCTGGTGGTGCTCTGCGGCGCGATCCTGTGCGCCGTTTCCTTTTCCCTCGTCTGGCAGGAAGGCCGCGCCGAGAAGGCGGTCGTCCGGCGTGGCGGGGAAGTATTCGCCGAGCTGGACCTGTCGCGCGACCGGCGGGTCGATGTTCCCGGTCCGCTGGGCACGACGACCATCGCCGTGGAAAGCGCGCACACGCGTGTGCGAGTTTTATCCGATCCCGGTGCGCATCAGTATTGCGTGCGCCAGGGTTGGCTCGACCGCGCCGGGCAAATCGCCATCTGCGCGCCGAACGAAGTCAGCGTGGAAATCGTCGGCAGCGGGAAAACCTATGACTCGCTCAGTTATTAAGCTCGTCACCACCCCCGAGGATCACTGCATCGCCCGTCTGGCCGCCGCGGCCATCGGGCTGGCCTTGATCGAAGTGGCCATCCCGCTGCCCTTGCCCGGCGTCAAACCGGGATTGTCGAACATCGTGACGCTGATCGTGCTGGCGCGTTACGGATGGCGCGTGGCAGCCTGGGTGAGCGGCTTGCGCGTCATCGCCGGAGGCATCCTGCTCGGCCAGTTGCTCGCGCCCGGTTTCTTCCTGAGCCTGACCGGCGCGCTGTTCAGCCTGCTGGCGCTGGCCGGAGCCATACGTTTGCCGAAGCGCTGGTTCGGACCGGTGAGCTGGAGCGTCCTGGCCGCGTTCGCTCACATCGGCGGGCAACTGGTGCTGGCGAGGCTCTGGCTGATCCCGCACAACGGCGTGTTCTACCTGGCGCCGATTTTCGCCGTCGCCGCGCTCGTTTTCGGCATCATCAACGGCCTCATTGCAGCTCAAATACTTACCGGTCATCAGATGTCAGGTAGCAGGTAGCAGCAATTAGGGGCGGCTTCGCCGCCAGAAAGTACTGCCACCTGCCACCTGTCACCTGACACCTGCTACCTGATCGTCATTCAGCGAAAAGTATCCCAGGCGATCTTGACGATCAGCGCGCAGACGACGATCAGGAATACCCGGCGCACGAAACCGCTGCCGTGGCGTAGCGCCATGTGCGTGCCGATAAACGAGCCGCCGATGTTGGCCGTCGCCATGACGACAGCGGCGAGCGGCAGGAAAAAACCGTTGGGGACGAAGTATCCGATCGCCGCCAGGTTGGTGGCGACGTTAATTACTTTCGATGCCGCCGAGGCGTGCAGGAAATCGAATCCGAAAAAGCGGATGAAAAGAAATATCAGGAAACTGCCCTGGCCCGGCCCGAAGATTCCGTCATAGAAGCCCATCGTCCCGCCCAGGATCATGGCATATACAAGTTTCCTGGCGCCGACATGTTGCGGCTGGTGAATGGCGCCGAAATCCTTGCGCCGGAAGGTATGCACCGCAGCGCCGATGAGCATGAACAGGATCAGCGGCCGCATCATTTCAGGCGGCAGCCAGGCCGCCGCCATGGCGCCGAGGTAGGAACAGACGAGCGCTGCCAGCACCGCCGGCAGGATCGTTCCCCACGGCATGGAGACCTGGCGTGAGTAACGCCAGGCCGCGTTGGCGGTACCGAACACGCTGGCGATCTTGTTGGTGCCGAACAGCATGGCCGGCACTTCGCGGGGGAGGACGGAAAACAACACGGGGAGCTGCACCAGCCCACCGCCACCGACGATCGAATCAATGAAACCGGCGAACAGCGCGCCCAGCGCAAGCACGATCAGTTGGGATACTTCGATGTGCAAGGGTTTCTCCTGAATTTGGGGGATAACACACTATTGGATCGGCACGGACCCCGGAAATTTCATTGTGGAAATGGATGCCGAATCCCGTAGCGAAAAAACGGCGGATTATACCGGTTAGAGCGTTTTACGTTTTTGCCTGAAACATCATCCGGGAACGACGGCGTCCCGCCGTCGCACGAGCACGATGGTCAGGACGCCATCGCCCCCGCCTGAGTTTCATCATTATGGTGTGGGCGGTTATCTGACCATGACCGTTAATGTGGATAGTGGTTATTTCAACCCCGTCATTCCGGCGCAAGCCGGAATCCAGCAATTTGATGAACAAACTTGTGGCCCGACCTGCGCCGGGACGACGAAGTGTTGATTTACGTCGGTCGGTTGCGCTGTTCCGGTAAGGGTACAATCGTTGCGATTTCCAAATTATCTTCCGGGGAAAAAGCATGTTGGTCCGGCTGACATCGAGCACTTCCGGCAAAATGATCCTGTTTGCCGAGCATGCCCATGTTCTTTTCGGATGGATCGGCAAGGAATGTAACGCTCACGGCGTCTTCACCAAAGAACAGTTGCCCGAGGCGATCGCCTGTCTGCGCCGTGGGGTGGAAGAGGAAAAACTGGCAATCGAACATCAGGCCAAGGAAAAACAGAGCGGCGAAAAAGAGGCTGGTGAGGAAGATACCGACGAGGACAAGAAAAGCCGTTCGGGCGAACCCGTCACGCTGGGGCAACGGGCGCAACCGCTGATTCAACTGATGGAACGTACCTTGAAAGAAGATGGGTTCATACTCTGGGAAGCGTCTGGAACGGCTCGTACTACTCCGTTCCCTTTTCAGCGCTGAAAAAACCTTTCCTGAAACCCGAAGCGGCGAAATATCTTTTCCCGGAACGGGAATAGCATGGGCAGGCGAAGCGAACCCCGACCTGAAAGCAGTTCCAAGTGGCTTGTTCGCGATCAGAGCACATGATTGACCAGCCGGTCGGCGCGTACGCGCGCCAGCCGTTTGATCAACCTTTGCACAGGCTCCGGATAGGCTTCGAAAGGGTCCAGGTCTTCATGACTCGCCAGCCGTTGTGTATGCGCCAGCACCCGCTCCAGTTCGGCGCGGTGCTGCCCGATGAGCAGTTTGTTCGGATCGTGGATCAGCAGCCCGTTTTCCAGGTCGAGCCGCCAGGCGCGCGGATTGATGTTGTTGCCTGTCAGCAGGGCGTAGTGCTCGTCGACCAGCAATCCCTTGAGATGGTAGGTGTTGTCCTTGTCCCGCCAGAGGCGCACGTCGAGTTGTCCGGAATTGATGAATCCCTGGCGGGCCTTGCAGAAGCGGCGCAGGTTGGCTTCGTAGAGATAAGGCACGGCGCCGATGGCCTTGAACGGTTCGTCGGGCGGAATGTAAAAGTCGTTGGCGATTTTGTCGCCGAGCACGATCATGACGTGGCAACCGCTTCTCAGGCGGGCGTCGAGCGCGCGCTGGACCGGTCCCGGCGGGTTGAAGTAGGGCGTAAACAGGACGAGCTGGCTTTTCGCCTGACGGATCAGTTCGACGATCGTCCGGTTGAGTTCGTTATCGCGGACGCCAAATCCGAACAAGGACGTTACGCCGATTTCACCCTGACGGATCCGGTCGCCGGCGAAGCGATATCGGGTGCGGGCCAGTTCGCGGCGAAATGCAATGATGTCCGGCCGGATTTCCGCCGTTTTCGGCGCGCTGGGTGTGTTCAGAGGGTATACGGCCCGGCTCTGGCGCAACGTCCGGTCAAGCGTGACGGCCAGGCAATCGGCCAGCGCGCGGCTACGGATCAGGTGATAGCGGTCAATGCGGTAGCGTTCGTGGCGCTGCAAGTAAACATCATTGAGACTGGCGCCGCTGAAGAGGACGGTGTTGTCGATGATGAAGCCCTTGAGATGCATGACGCCCGTGATCTCGCGGCGTTGCACGGGAACACCGTAGATTTCCACGCCCGGCCCGAAACGTTCGGCCATCTCGCGGTACATCGTGGCGTTTCCCGCCGACCGATCCTTGCCGATCAAACCGCGCTGGGCGCGATGCCAGTCAACAAAGACCGCGACATCCAGTTCAGGATGCGCCGCCTTGGCAGAGTACAAGGCTTCGAGGACTTCCCGGCCGCCGTCATCGTCCTGCAGGTACAAGGCGGGGAGCAGGATACGCTGGCGTGCTTCGGCGATCAGCGAAAGCAGGGTGAGCCGATACGCCTCGGGGTTCTCCAGAACCTCGAAATTCTCGGCCATGACAGGAATGGCCGGCAGGTTGTCGAGAGCTTTCCAGTTCCGGGTCTTCTCCCGCCAACTGCGCCAGGCTGCGGGCAGGCTGCGGGGACCGGACGAATGTATTTGAGTATCTTCCACGGGTTGGATTATACCGATACCCGCACGCGACACACGGAATTCTCCGTCCATCCGCCCTGTGTGACCGCGTCGGTCGGACGCCAGAGCCAAAATTATGTCCGAGCAAGACTAAGACGATTGTCGGACTACGCTTCGCTTGTCCAACCTACGATGATAACCTACTCAACGGTCTCTACCCTAGGGCCGCTTCTCGCATCGCGCGTTTGTTCAGCTTGCCCACGCTGGTCTTGGTCAGCTCCGCGACAAAACGCACTTGCAGCAAAATGCCGTGGCGCGACACGTGGGTTACGTCGATGAGGTGGACGGCGTAAGCGCGGATTTCATGCTCGCTCACCTTGCCCGCGTAAGCCGCTTTGAGCACCACCAGCGCCACGGGGCGCTCGCCCCATTTTTCGTCGGGCAGGCCGATTACCGCCGACTCCTGCACGGCTTCGTGGCTGTTCAGGATGTCTTCGAGTTGCAGGGACGAAATCCATTCGCCGGCGGTCTTGATCACGTCCTTGATGCGGTCGGTGATCTTCGCGAAGCCGCGCGCGTCGATGTGGCCGATGTCCTGGGTGTGCAGGTAGCCGCCTGACCACAGTTTTTCCGACGCCTGCGGCGCGTGCAGGTAATCCTGGGTCAGCCAGGGTGTGCGCAGGACGAGTTCGCCGGTCGCTTCTCCGTCGTGCGGCACATCCTCCATTTCGGGGGTGACGACGCGCAGGTCGACCAACGGCAAGGGCAGGCCGGTCTTGCAGCGCAGACGCGCGTGTTGCTCGACCGGTCCCCGGATGTCCGTCGCGCTGGGATGGGCAATGCTGACCACCGGGCAGGTTTCTGACATGCCGTAGCCGGTAACCACCTCGATGCCACGTTTTAAGGAGGCGAGCGCCAGCGTTTCGGACATGGCCGAGCCGCCGATCAGCACCTTCCAGCCCGAGAGATCGAAGGAGCCCGAGTCGGGATGACTGAGCAGCATCTGCATGATCGACGGGACGCAATGCGAATAGCTGACCCGCTCGCTGGTGATGAGTTTCAACAGGCTGGCCGGCACATAACGCCCCGGATAGACCTGTTTCAGCCCGAGCAGCGTGGCGACATACGGGAAGCCCCAGGCATGGACGTGGAACATCGGCGTGAGCGGCATATAAACATCGTTCGTGCGCATCGTCACGCCCGCTTCCGCCGTGCCGATCGAAGTGGCGACCCCCAGCGTGTGCAGGACAAGCTGACGGTGGCTGAAACGGACGCCTTTCGGCAGGCCGGTGGTGCCGGTCGTATAAAACACCGTGGCTTGCGCGTTCTCGTCGAAATCGTCAAAGATATAGCCCGGATCGGCGGCGGCCAGCAGAGCCTCATACTCGGCGGCAAAAGCCACCGGCCCTTCGAGCGTGCCGTTTTCGTCGTCGATCAGCACAAAACGGCGCACGCTTTCCAGACGGTCGGCGATCGGCGCGAGCAGGGGGAAAAACTCGCGGTTGACCAGCACCACCTCGGCGCCGGCGTGATTGAGCGTGTACAGGATTTGCTCTGCGTTCAGGCGGACATTCACCGTTTGCAGAATCGCGCCCATCATCGGCACGGCGAAAAACGCCTCCAGATAGCGATGGCTGTCCCAGTCCATCATCGCGACCGTCTGCCCGGACTCGACGCCCAGACCGGCGAGGCCAGAGGCCAGACGCCCGATACGTTCCCACAGCGCGCGATAGTTGTAGCGAATATTCCCCTGATAGGTGATTTCCCGTTCGGGCGAGATTGCCAACGGCGTATGCAGAAGCTGCTTGATCAGCAAGGGGTAGGTGTACGCCGACGGCGTGCTTTTGATGATTTTTACCGGCATTTTTTTCCTTGACGTGAAAATAGTAAAAGCGATCTGGAAATAGAATTATCCTGGAAAAAGCAGTTAATCACAGCGGGCATGGAAAACGCATCGAAAAACAATAAGTTAGCTATTGCTCAAGGCTCACCCAACAGGCAAATCACGTTTTTCTCTGCGTGCTTCGAGTCTTGAATGGTGAAAAAGGTTTTAACAGGGTGTTGATTTTTCCCTCGATACCTTCGCTTGCTGGAATCAAGAAAACGATATATGGTCATTGATGATCAGGTTTTACCGAAATGGAACATTGTTCCGAATTTATTGAACACAAGACAAGGCTAGTGTAGAGTGCCATCTGTCAGGTGGGCAGATAAAGATTGTTCATTTGTCCGATTACCTACCACACCGCCCATGCCTGCAATTCTCGCCCGCATGGGTATTTCATTATGGCTATCACACTTTGGATGACACAACAATGAGCAAAATTTTCTTTCCCGACGCCGAGATCGAGCTTGAAACGCTCGAAGAAGGCCGCGTCACCCGGAAAATCCGGGCACATGACGGCGCTCTGATGATGGTTGAGGTGATATTCAAGTCAGGCGCGATCGGTTCCGAGCACCGCCATGCCCACGAACAGGTTTGTTACTGCCTGGCGGGCGAATTCGAATTCACCGTCGAGGGACAAAAGACCCGATTGCAGCCCGGCGACTCCGTTTACATTCCTGGCTCCGCGCTACACGGAACGCTTTGCCTCAGCGAAGGCAGGCTGCTCGACATTTTCACGCCGCAGCGCGAAGACTTTCTCAAAAAATAATCCGTGGAGAATGGACAATGAAACTGGATATGCGTTATGGGCATCACCCCGAAGACGTCAAGCACTATGACACCGAAACCCTGCGCCGCCACTTCCTGGTGGAAAAGATTTTCGTCCCTGGCGAATTGACGCTGGTTTACACCCACGTCGATCGCGTCGTTTTCGGCGGTGCATCGCCGACCACGCAGGCGCTTTCCCTCGAAGGCGGCAAGGAATTCGGCACACCGAATTTCCTTGATCGCCGCGAGCTTGGCGTGGTCAACCTGGGGGAACCGGGGCGCGTGATCGTCGACGGCAAGGTGCAGCCTCTGGCCAACGGCGACGGCATGTACATCGGCATGGGTACGGCGGCGGTCTCCTTTGAAAGCGACAATGCTGCCCGTCCGGCCAAGTTCTACCTTGTCAGTTCCCCGGCGCACGCGACCTATCCGACGGTGCATATCACCCGCGCCAACGCCAATCCCAACAAGCTGGGCGATCCCTTAAAGTGTAACGTGCGCACCATCTATCAGTATGTGCATCCCGCCGTGTGCAAGAGCTGCCAACTGGTCATGGGCGTCACCGTGCTCGAACCGGGCAGTGTGTGGAACACCTATCCGCCACACACCCATGAGCGCCGCATGGAGGTCTACCTCTACTTTGGCATGGACGAGAACACACGCGTGTTCCACATGCATGGTCAGCCGACCGAGACTCGTCATATCGTGATGTCCAACGAGCAGGCTGTTATCTCTCCGTCGTGGTCAATCCATTCCGGTGTCGCTTCCGGTTCCTATTCCTTTGTCTGGGGCATGGCTGGCGAGAACCAGACGTTCAACGACATGGATACTCTCGGACCCAACGATCTCAAATAAACAGGCGAAGTCAAATACCACCGGCAAAACCGGTGGCACAAAAGCAAAGGCCGTCGGCATTATGCCGGCGGCCTTCATTTTGATTCCCTCAGACGGCGCTTGTTACTCCTGGCGCTGCCCCTGGAGAGAGCGTAGCAGCAAGCTTAAGGCTGCGGCCGGCCTCCGACGAAGGAATTGCTCTGTGACATCTCTTTGGCCCCGCGTATGAGCGCTTCACGGTTCAATATGGTATCGGCGGGCGTCAATGGCGGGCACAGTTGTTCCAGTTCGACCGCGGAAAAATCACCATCTTCCGGCGCCTGGTCCTCCAGATCGACATGCTTCAGCTCAAGCACTTCCAGAAGCCGCCCCATGCCGGCATAACTGCGCACATAGGCCAGCGACAGGTCGACATCGGCACTGACCTGGGCGCGACGCGCATCGAAGTACTCGTTCTGGGTATTCAACAGGTCGAGCAGGGTGCGCTGGCCGATGTTGAATTGGTCACGATAGGCCGCCCTGGTTTTTTCCACCAAGCTTACCTGCGTCGCCAGGTGGCTCAACTGGTCATTCAGGCGCAACGTATCGTTGTAAGCGATGGACAAGGTCTGGCGCATATCACGGCAAGCCTTCTCACGCAGATCCTGGGCCAGGTATTTGCGTTCGCGGTACTGCTTGATACGTGCCGAGTCCGAGCCGCCGTTGAACAGATTGTAATTGAGTCGCAATTCCACACGGGTTTCGTCGCGCGATCCGTTGTCTTCATAATCGCTGTAATGGTCACGGCGAGCGATGAAGTCAAGTCGGGGCATCATCGGAGCCCGACGCGCTTCGAGATCGAATTGCGATGCTTCGATATTCTCGATACTCGCGCGCAACGCCGGATTTTGCTGCAAGGCAACCGCAACCGCGGCATCTTCCTTATCGGGTAAGGAATTGAGCAAGGGTTTCGGGATGCTCATCTCTCCGGGCGGATTAGCGCCGACGATACGCAGGTAACGGGCAGTGACATCATGCAGATTGGCGTAGGCCGTGGTTACATTGACATCGGCCAAAGCCAGACGGCTGGCTGCCTGATCGACGTCGACCCGCTTGCCGACGCCTGAAGCCGCACGACGCTCAAGCTGTTCGTGCGCGGCGTAGTGCTGCTTGTAATTGTCCTCGGCCAACTGGACATGTTCGCGGTAGCGAACGACATCGAGATAAGCGCGCGCGGCTTCCAGTGACACGTTTTCGGAAGCGTCCAGCAGTTCGAAGTAGCGAACCAGTTTGGCTTTCCCCAGACGCTTGACCTCGTTGGAAGTGGCAAAGCCATCGAAAATCATCTGCCGCAGCGATAAGGTAACCTCATTACCGCTGTAGGAAGAGTCAAGATCAATACGACGCTGCTTCGTCTTCATATGCCCGACGCCCGCCGACAGGTCAACCTTGGGGAAAAATCCACCTCGGGCAACGCCGATTTCCTCGTCGGCCTCGCGGAACGCATGCCATCGCGCCAGGACTTCCGGACTCTTGAGCACGGCGGCCTGTGCTGCTTCTTTCAAAGTCCTGGGCGGTACATCACTCTGCGCCTGTTGCGCCACGACTGTCCCGGAAAACAACGCTGCCAACATCGCCAGCGTTATGATATTTAATTTTTTCATGATGTTCCCCTTGCGCAATATATTCAAATAATTCAAAGATAAACAACCTGAAGCTTCCAAACAACTTTAAAAAAATCCATGTAAATGGAAGATTACACCATTTAGATTATGTTCGTCGACACAAATTTTCTGTTGTACAGTGCACTTTGGATGTATGTAGTTTACTTTCCAACAGTTCCAACAAAATATGACTCGGATAACATCGCCGGTAAATCGTTTAGGCCCGGACTGGCGTTTGGCGATGTGGCGCAGCCTGCTGGTGCTGTTCGCTATGTGCCTGGTGATGACCGCCCTTCCCGCCCAGGCCAGGTACGATCCCGCCAAGCTGCGGGAGCGGCTGGCCGCCCGCTTCGATTCCTCGCGAATCCCCTTGCTTGACGCATGGCTGTCCGTGGTCGCTTCGTCCGCTTCGCTCAAGGAAAACGATAAACTCGTGCGCATCAATAATTTCATCAACGACAATCTCTTGTTCGAAAACGACAACAGCGTATGGGGGCAGAGTGACTACTGGGCCACGCCGCTGGAAATGATCGGACAAGGGCGCGGCGATTGCGAGGATTTCGCCATCATCAAATATGTCTCGCTGCGCATGGCGGGCATAGCCAGCAGCAAGTTGCGCCTGGTATACGCCAAGGCCCGCATCAATGGGCAGGCGGGACCGGTCTGGGTAGCGCACATGGTGCTTGCCTATTACGCGACGCCGGACGCCGACCCGCTCGTGCTGGATAATCTCAACACGATGATCCAGCAGGCGTCGGGGCGCCGCGATCTGCAACCGGTTTTCAGTTTTAACAGTGACGGGATTTTCGCTGGCGTTACCGGCAGGAATGCGGCCAAGACTGCTGCCGGCATCGGCCGACTGTCCCGCTGGGAAGACGCGTGGCGGCGCATCCTCGCCGATGCTTATCAATGACAAGATTTTAAGGAAGACGATCATGTCCATGTATCGCCAACTTTGGCTCGCCGTAATCACCAGCATGCTGCTTGCCCTGGGTGGCAGCCTCCTTGCCTCGCTGCTTAGTGCGTACAACTACCTGGAAGAGCAGTTGTCGCAAAAAAACAACGATAACGCGACGGTACTGGCGTTGGCGCTCACCCATAGAAACGTCGACGCGGTTTCCGTCGAGCTGGCGGTCAGCGCGCTGTTCGACAGCGGCCACTACGAACTGATCCGCGTCACCGACCCACTGGGCCAGGTTCTCGCGGAACGGCAGGCGTCGACCGGGAAACTCGATGTCCCGGCCTGGTTCGTCAAATTATTACCCTTGCACGCCGCACCAGGGTCCGCACAGATCAGCAACGGTTGGAAGCAATTCGGAGTGATCACACTGGTCAGCCACAGCCGCTTCGCCTACAAAGCCTTGTGGCAGAGCGCGCTACAGATATTCGGCGCGCTGACCGTCTCCTGCCTCCTCGGCGGATTCCTGGGCACCTTGATCCTGTTCCGCCTGAAGGCGCCGCTGGCTGCCGTGGTTCAACAGGCCAAAGCCATTTCCGAGCGCCGCTTCACGACGATCGAGGAACCGGACGTCCCCGAACTCCACCAGCTCGCAGTGGCAATGAACGGAACGGTCATTCGCCTCCAGGCGATGTTCGAAGAAGAAGCCGCGCGACTCGAAACGGTACGCCGCGAGGCGAACTTCGACGAGCTGACCGGACTGGCCAACCGCCCCCATTTTCTGGCGTACCTGCACGAGGCCGCGCAGAACGAAAATTCACCGGGCGGCACCTTGTTCATCATTCGCATCGCCCATCTCGCGGAGGTCAACCGTTTGCTCGGCCGTGAGGTAACCAACGATCTGCTCAAGCGCTTCGGTTGCGTGCTGCGCGAACTCACGGCCCAGTATCCGGAAGCGCTGGGCGCCCGCCTCAACGGCGCCGATTTCGCCTTGCTGATGCCCGCCGACACCTCGCCCCAGGCCATCGGAGAGCCGCTGCTGCTGCAACTGATACAGCAAACAGCGGCTTTCCATGGATCATTGTCGGAAAACATCATTACCTGGATTGCCGGAGGCAGTTTCACCTCCGGCATCACGCCGGCGCTCATCATGGCGCAAGTTGACACCGCGCTTGCCACCTGCGAAAGCGAAGGGCGCGACGCCTTGCGCCTGATCGACATCCGCCACGCCGACGGCACCCCATCCACTGCACGTGACTGGTCCGAGCATATCCGGCGCGCGCTTGAGAAAAACTGGATTCGCCTGGCCTTCTTCCCGGTCATGCGGCTCGATAACGTTCCGCTGCATAACGAATGCGCCTTGCGCCTGAAGTTTGACTCCAATGACGAATGGCTGCCGGCCGGCCGTTTCGTGCCGCTGGCCGAACGTCTGCAACTCACGCCCCGGATCGACCTGGCCGCCGTCACGCTGGGGCTTGACGCGCTCGACAAACAGCCTGACCTGCCGGGCCTGGCCGTCAACCTCTCGGCCTTTTCGCTCCAGTGGCCCACATTCCGCCGCGAACTGCTGGCGCTGCTCGCCTCGCGCCGCTCCGCTCAACGCCTGTGGCTGGAAATCGCAGAATCCGGCGCGCTGGTGCATCTGGACGCATTCGGCGGGCTGTGCCGAGACCTGAAATCGATCGGATGCCGCATCGGCATCGAACACTTCGGCCACCGTTTCAGTGAAATCGGCCGCCTGTACGGCTTAGGCATCGATTACCTCAAAGTCGACGCCATTTTCGTGCGCGACCTCGACACCCAACTCGGCAATCAAACCTTCCTCAAAGGGCTGGCGACCATCGCCAGAAACTTCGGCATTACCGTCATTGCCGAAGGGGTAAGCAACGAGCGGGAACTGGCCGCATTGATAGCCGCGGGATTCGACGCGGCGACGGGGCCGCATATCCGCGGCTAAAAAGGTGTACGAAGGGCAGGCACGTGGGGCCTGCCCTTACGGGAACTCCCGTTGTCAGACAAAATTCCTGACTTTCGCCGTCATCTCCGGCAAGGCGCAGAGTAAAGACTCAACACAAGGATTCGCAGTTACCCGCTGAGACGCTTCAATATCTGCCAGTCCGTCCATGCGTGTGGGGGAAAGCGGTCAGACCTTCGGCCTTTTCTGCCCTGCTTGCCCGTGCTTACCGCAGGCATCTGCTTGCACGGGCCGGGAAGGGAGTAGCGACTGGAACGTCTGAATCATTTCTCCGCGCTGTTTGGCCGGAAGAGCGTACAGGGACAACAGCAATCGGGCAATGTCTTCATCTTCGCAATAAAGGTAGGCCACGGATACCTGTAGCGCGGCGGCCAGCCGCTTGACGGTATTGAGCGGTGGCTCATGCACGCCCAGCTCGTACCGGCTGATGCGGGCGCGGGCGCAGGATTCGTCCAGGCCGATCGCAATCCCGACCTTCTCCAGCGCCATTCCCAATGCCTCGCGCCGTTCGCGCAGACGGCGTCCGACGATGGAAAGTTCCTGACATGGCTGACTTGGCATGTCACGAGTATCGTGACATGCTGTATTATCGTCGTCACGTAAATCGTGACATTGACCTTATCTGGAAAAAAGTGGCGCATGAGTGCATCGGAAGCCGTCGCACTGAGCTACGCGCACTTGATTCGCTGAAACAAGAAAAACGGCGCCTATGTTCAGCTACACAACAGAAATGTATCGATAAATCAATATGAATACCTCTGCTCCCGCCCTTTCTTTCGAAAAGCAGCTCGCCAACCTGCTGAGGGCACGCTTTCCCTGCCTTTACGTGGCAACCTGGGAAGAAAACCGCATCCTGAACCTGATCCGCGCCGTCGCCGCCAACAAGGAATTGATTCGCACCCCGCGCAAGGTCTTTGAATGGAGCCTCACCGAGGGCATTGTCAACGGTGGGAAGCCGGCCGTGGAAGACACCAAAGCCGCGCTCAAGGCGCTGGAATTCATCGCCGCGTGTACCGAACCGGCGATCTTCGTCCTCAAGGATTTTCACGTCTTCTTCGGCGCTCACAATCGCCCGCCCGACATCCAGATCGTGCGCAAGATTCGCGACATCATCCCTGGCCTGAAACAAAGCGCCAATCCCAAGAACATCATCTTCGTCACCCCGCAGCTTCTGCTGCCCGACGATCTGGAAAAAGACATTTCTCTGGTCGAGTTTGCTCTGCCTTCGGTCGAAGAAATCCGCAACAACGTACTCACGCCAATGATCGAGACCAACAGACACTCGGGCCGCATCAAGATCAACCTCACCCCGGAAGAAGAAGAACAACTGGCCAAGGCGGCGCAAGGTCTCACTCTGCATGAAGCTGAAAATGCCTTCGCCCGCGCCATGATCGCAGACGGGATGCTCCATATCGCTGACCTGGCGATCATCCTTGAAGAAAAGCGCCAGATCATCCGCAAATCCGGCATCCTCGAATTCATCAAAAGCGATCTCAATATCGACGATGTCGGCGGCCTGCAAAACCTCAAGCGCTGGCTCGTCAAACGCAACAAATCCTGGCTCGACGCCGCCGCGCGCTATCAGCTTCCCGCCCCCAAAGGGGTCCTGATTACCGGCGTGCCCGGTTGCGGCAAAAGCCTGTTGGCCAAGGCAGTAGCGGCACTGTGGCAAGTGCCGCTGCTACGGCTCGACATCGGTAAAATCTTTGCCGGTATCGTCGGCTCGTCGGAAGAAAACATGCGCCGCGCCATCCAGACCGCCGAGGCCATTTCGCCCTGCGTGCTGTGGATAGACGAAATCGAAAAAGGCTTTGGCGGCATCAGTGGTCCCAGCGGCGATAGCGGCACCTCGACGCGCATTTTCGCCACTTTCCTCACCTGGATGCAGGAGAAAACCCGCCCGGTGTTCGTGGTCGCCACCGCCAACAACATCTCGGCGCTGCCGCCGGAGATGATGCGCAAGGGGCGTTTCGACGAGATATTTTTCGTGGATCTGCCAACCTACAGCGAACGCCGCGAAATCTTGAAGCTGCACCTCAAGCGCCGTCTGCGTGACCCAGGCGTTATCGGTTCGTTCACCCTCAATGAGCAAGCGCTCCACCATCTGGCCAAACTCACCGAGGGCTTTGTCGGCGCGGAACTGGAACAGGCGGTGATTGGCGGCCTGTTCGAGGCGTTTCATGAAGACCGCGCCATTCGCCTAAAAGATTTTGAACACGCCATCCGCCTCACCGTGCCGCTCTCCGTTACCCAGGCTGAACAAATTCACAGCCTGCGTCAATGGGCCAATGCCCGTGCCGTCGCCGCCACGCCGCTGGAAGACCGTTCGGACTATGCCACCAGCGACAAACCCACCACACCCATCCCGACGACAGCGGACGACATCGTCGCCAGCCGGGGCGGGCGTTCAATTGATTTTTAGAGCGTTCTACTTTTAGCAGACAGTGACTATTTCTACCGTCATTCCTTTGATCGCCGGAATCCAGAAAACCACCTCGGTTCTGTCTGTGCGCAACGCACAAGCAGGCTATTTTTTACCACACGTCATTCCCGCCTTCGCGGGAATGACGATGAAATTTTATCTATTTGACTCGAAAACGCTCTAAGGAAAGTCCATGACCAAACAGATCAAACTGCGCATTTTCCCCAGCGGCGAGGTTCAGGCCGAAACGCTCGGCATCCGTGGCAAAAAGTGCATGGATTACATCGCCATCCTCGAACAACTGCTCGACGCCGAAGCCATCGACTCCGAACGCACCTCGGAATATTGGCTGGAAGAAAACACCTCCCTGGCGTCGAGCCAAACTCATCAGGCGGAAGAAGCGCTGCAGATCAATCCGTCGCAAATCAAGCGAGGCGCATGAAATGTCGGTTTCTATCGCACTGCTGCCGGTTGCCCTGGTCATGCGCCTCGTCATGGGCAAGGAAGGCTTCGATAACTTCGTCAAGGCACAGCAATGGCGTATCCCTACGCGATTTTCTTCGCGCGAGGATTTGAGCCTCGCCGTGAAGAAGGCGGGCTTCGATGTCATCGCTTTTGGTTCGTTCCTGAAAACACATTTCCAAGGCAAGAATTTCATGTTCTGGGAATGCGTGGGTGGAAAATGGGAGGCCGTTTTTTCCATTAGCGACGACAAGGAAATCATCCAGAGCTTCCTGAAGAAAGTCGGGGCTTCCGCCGACTCCCAGGTTCTTTCCGCCGTGACGCAGACAAAACTCGCCGCCGCATCTTTCCCGACCAACTTTCGTGATGGCGCTTTGCTACACACCGCCCTGCATGATTTTGGCGCTAACCCGGTTCGGAACAGTGACGGCAGCATCCGTTGCAAGCTCGGGCAATCCGTGTTGCGCTTCAACCGATATGGCGACCAGCCATTCACGGTAGAAATCAGCAATGCACCCAGTCTGGAGCAGGTGTACCAACATCTGTCCGACATCGACGAAGACTATAAACGCTGTGTTCAGACCGCCGTCTATGAAAAAGTCAAGGCACGCGCCGATACCCAAGGCTTAATGCTGGAAAGTGAGGAAGTGCTGGAAGATAGAACTATTCTGCTGACTTTACGGGTGAGGTAAGGAATGGCTGATGAAACTAAAAAACAAGGAATCGGTTGCGCTTTCACTATAGCGTTAGCGATTTTTATCCCCATTTTCGGGTGGTGGGTTGGTTTTGCCGTATCCTTCGTTATTGGCATCATCATTGCAGCCATTTTTGATAATGGTGGTATGAAACAAGCTGATGCCAATACCAATATATCCCCAAACACTATCTATCAGGAACAATCAAACAGCGACCCACCTGATAAAAAACAAGCTGATGCCAATACCAACATACCCCAAAATACTATCTATCAGAAACAACCAGTCAACGACTTAACGGAGCGGGAGATACACCTACTTTCTGAAATTTGTACAAGATTTTCCAACTGTAAAGATTTCTACGTAGTCCCTGACATTCCCAAGAACAAACTCGACAATGCCATACTAAACTACCCTCCTCCAAGAGGAGGCAACAATATTATTGCGCTGATTGACAGCCTAAACGCATCGAGCGGACTAGCCATCGGCAAATATGGAATTGGCTGGAAAAACATTTTTGGACCGCGTCACGAGATGTATTGGGGCACGTTTAAAAATGAGACCATCTCAACAGAAGGAACATCAATCGTATTTTCTAGTAGATATCAATTTATCTTACCCGGAAATTACAAAGAAAAGGGAACGGTATTTGCTCTGCTCAAATCTCTCCAGAAAGCACTAAACATTAGTGAAAGTGATGAATCCGACACACAAAACGTCTACAGAGATACTTCGCCGAAGAATACCCCTACCATTGACATCAATACAGCCACACGTGACCAACTCCTCACCCTGCCCGGCATCGGCGCGGCGGAAGCCGGGTTGATTCTAAAGCGCACCCAATCCGGCAGCGGGTTTGCTTCACTTGAGGAATTGGGGGACTACCTGCAACTCAAGCCGCACAAGAGCAGCCAACTTCAGGACAAGGTCCGTTTTTCCACAACGACAAAAACGCCCGACACCCAATCACCACCAACATCCTCGTCACAAACCAGTTTTGGCCGTGCCATAGACTTCTGACTCTCGTGGAATTAACGGACCATGTGCCCAAACCGCAAGCCCCCTCGTCGCAAGACGGCTTTGGCTGCGTCATCGACTGACCCTTGTGGAACTACGCCTTTTCCAATACTTGCCCCGCACGGCAGTCGAAGGTCCGGGAATACGCGCGTCGATTCAGGTACAGGGCTGTCCGATTCATTGTCCGGGCTGTGCCTTGCCGCAAACTTGGGCAATGGCGGGAGGCAAGCTTGTCGATAGCGCCACTATGGCGCGACAAATCCTCGCCGGGCCTGAAATCGAAGGGGTAACGTTCCTCGGCGGTGAACCCTTTGCCCAAGCCGCAGCGCTGGGCGATTTGGGAAGCCGTCTGCGTCAGCACGGGCTTTCCGTCGTCACTTTCACCGGCTATGAGCTTGAATACCTGCAAAGCGCTGCAAGAAGCGATTATGCTGCGTTGCTTGCCGTGACCGATCTGTTGATCGCCGGACCTTTCCAGCGTGAGCGACGGGATTTTTCCCGTCCCTGGGTGGGATCAGCCAATCAGAGTTTTCATTTTTTGACCCCGCGTTACGCCCATCTCGCCGACCAGCTTGGACAAATTCCCAATCGGGTCGAGGTCCGCCTGCATCCAGACGGGCGGATAGAAATCAATGGCCTCGCCGCGCCCGAAGATATGCGAGCGCTGCTGCACGCAAGCGACAAGCCTCGAAAATCAGGATACCCTTAAAGAATCCATCAAACAGCTTGACGCTGGACAGACTGTAACGAAAAGCCTGGCTGAGTTGGAAAGCATGGAAGAGTGGAAAAATCACTGACAAACGAGGCGTTACGCTGGAAGAGTTCTGGCATGGCAGCACGCAAGCATGGAAAGGAAAATTGAAATGACAATATCGACAAAACAGTGGGCGGTAAGGTTTTTCGTGGTCACCTTGGTCGTGCTCATGGCGCTCTGTGCCTGGATGCCGTCGTTCACGACGAAAGCCAATGAGCAAGTCGACGCCGGATTAAAGCGTGCAGTAGCGACTTACGCCACTGCACGTTTGCTTAACGGCATCATCTCCGTGGTTCAGGGAACCGAGGTTTCGGCAGCGCCCGCCGGGGTTGGGATGACGTTTTCTCCGGGCGAGATTCTGGACCCGCTGAATGATCTGGTGGAACAATTCTCTCAGGTGATGCTGATGGCTATGATCGCGTTTGGCATTGAGAAGGTGCTGCTAACGGTTGGCGCTTCCTGGGTGATTTCATTGGCCCTGTCCCTGATTGCCGCGATATGGTGCCTCCTGCATGTGCAGAAGAAGACGGAACCACGCTGGTTGGCGCGACTGCTTCTGGTTCTTTTCGTTACGCGCTTCGCCATGCCGGTCTCGCTGATGGCAACGGACGTGGTTTTTGAGCACTTTATGGCGTCCGATTATCAGGAAAGCCAGGAGGTGCTCAAAACCGTTCAGGGAGAAGCCAGTGAATTGGGAACGGTTGCTGTTGAAGAAAAGCAGGGTTTTTGGGAAAAGCTCAAAAGCACGACGGTCGATGCCTTCGCGGAAGCGCGCGCAAAACTGGAAAGCCTGAAACAGGCCGCCGAGAGCGCCGTCGATCACATCATCAAACTGATGGGAATTTTTGTGCTTGAAACAATCGTCTTGCCCATCCTCTTCATTTGGGCGCTGTTCGGCATCGGCCGAAGCGTCTTTGAGACGCCCCCCTTGCGGATGGATACGGGAACATAAAACTCATCGAGATAAGCCCCCCGACTCTGCCGGGGGACTCACGGCTGCTTTCGGTTTGGCGCACGATTTTCCGCGTCGATCAGCGTTTTTACGTCGCCTTCACTCTGTTTTTTCATACCACGCGCCTTTGGTTGCGCCTTGCTTGGCAAGGTATCCTTTATCAACCAGGGATTTCAGGCTTTTCTTTGCCGTTTCTATATTCATGTCCAATTCGGCGGAAATTTCCCTGCTTGTCCACTCCCGCCTGTTTTCAAACAATGCCAGGATGGTCCTTGCGTTGCGGCTTAATTTCGCATCGTCCGTTGTCATTGCCCCAATCTTGTCTTCCAGGTGATTTTTCTGTTTTACGAGCGATGTCAAAAAGAATGACAGCCACGGTTCATAATCTACTTTATCCGACCAGATGTCTTTCTGTGTGCGGCGCAGCGCCCGGTAATACCCTTCCTTGCTGGCCTCTATGATTGATTCCATGGAACTATAGGCTACAAAACCATAAGCCTTTTTAAGCAACAGCATTGTTGTGAGCGCGCGCGAAAGACGCCCGTTGCCATCCTGGAACGGGTGAATGGAAAGGAAATGCACGACAAACACGCCAATAACTATCAGCGGATGCAGGAATGGGTCGTCCAGATTCTTGCGGCCCCATTCAATAATTTCTTCCATCAGGCGTGGAGTATCAAACGGCGTTGCTGTTTCAAAGACGATGCCGATTTGTTTTCCGTTACTGTCAAAAGCCGCAACCGAATTGGATAGTTTTTTATACTCGCCGCGATGTCTTTCATCTTTGGCCACATACTGCAACAGGATTTGGTGAAGCTGCTTGATATGGTTTTCAGAGAGCGGAATAAGCGAATAATCGTCAAAAATAATATTCATCAGCTCGGCATATCCTGCGACTTCTTCTTCGTCTCGCGTGTTGAAAGATTTTTTATCGATGCGAGATAGCAACTTTTCCACTTCATCGTCAGATAATTTATTGCCTTCAATCCGATTGCTTGACCCAATCGATTCAATCGTGGATACCTTTTTAAGAACTTCAAGCTGTTCCGGTCTCCGGCGGGCAAAACCAGTCCACGCCCCATTGAACTTATCCAATTCCGCAATTTGCGTCAGCATTTGCGGGCTTATTTTGATGTTTTTTATATCCGGCATATTGCACCTATTCATACTTTAATTTACCTGATTATACCTGATTGTACCTGATAGTACATAAAAAGCTCACTTCCCCGTCCGTGTTTGAACGAGTTTTCTATCGGCAATTAGCCGTATTCTGTGCGTAGGAGGTATTTGTCATGTCTACTGTTTCTACTGCGCGCATCGAAGCCAGAATCAGCCGAATGCACATGCAATCATCAAGCGCGCCGCTGAAATACAGGGACGCACCCTGAGCGATTTCGTGGCGACAGCCACTCTGGAAGCCGCGCAACGCATCATCGAACAGGCCGAAGTTATCCATTTGTCGATGGCCGACCAGCAGCGTTTCGCAGAAGCCTTGTTGTCTCCTCCCAGTCCATCGCCGGCCTTGCGCCGCGCGATGGCGCGCCACGACAAGCCATTGCGTACAGAATGACCCGCGCGCCGTTTCTGATCACGGCGCTCAATGCCGCTCATGACAG
Source organism: Betaproteobacteria bacterium (assembly GCA_025997075.1). Taxonomy (GTDB): domain Bacteria; phylum Pseudomonadota; class Gammaproteobacteria; order Burkholderiales; family Rhodocyclaceae; genus Propionivibrio. The sequence goes on from BNUC01000015.1 coordinate 39,678, forward strand.
AAGCCAATTCAACAGCGGTTCGTCCGCGCTGGATCGCTATTTGCGCGAACAGACCACGCAGGACCGGCGACGTAAAGTTGCGGCCTGTTTCGTCGCGCTTGACGAGGATTTGCGCATTGCCGGGTACTACAGCTTATCGACCGCCAGCGTGCCTTTGCCCGATTTGCCGGTAGAAATACAGCATAAATAAGAGTCCCCCCGACCTGACCACGTACCGGAATCTTGCCAACAATCTTGTCAACAAACGAGATTTAACAAAACACACCCAAACAAAAGGATCTCACTTCGGTGCCGAAGACCGGATCAGGTAGTCGAATGCGGAGAGCGAAGCTTTTGCGCCTTCGCCCATGGCGATAACGATCTGCTTGAATGGCACGGTCGTACAGTCGCCGGCGGCGAAAACGCCCGCCATCGATGTCTGGCAGCGGCTGTCGATTTCAATCTCGCCGCGCGGCGAGAGTTTGACGTCCGTGCCCTTGAGCCAATCCGTGTTCGGCAACTGGCCGATCTGCACGAAAATGCCTTCCAGCTCGATGCGCTGTGTTTTTCCGCTGACGCGGTCCATGTAGACGAGGCCGTTGACCTTTTCGCCGTCGCCGGTGACTTCGGTTGTTTGCGCCTGCGTGAGGATTGTTACGTTGGACAGGCTGCGCAGTTTGTTTTGCAGGACGGCGTCGGCCCGCAAAGCCGGGTCGAATTCGAACAGGGTGACGTGCGAAACGATGCCGGCCAGGTCAATCGCCGCTTCCACGCCCGAGTTGCCGCCGCCGATGACCGCCACGCGCTTGCCCTTGAACAGCGGGCCGTCGCAATGCGGGCAATAGGCCACGCCGCGCGCCTTGTACTCCTGCTCGCCGGGCACGTTCATGTTGCGCCAGCGCGCGCCGAGTGACAGGATTACTGCCTTGCTTTTGACCGCCGCGCCGCTGGCCAGACGCACTTCGGTCAGACCGTCCGGGCGGGTGACGAGTCCTTCCACGCGTTGCAAATTTATGATGTCTACCTTGTGGTTGCGCACGTGTTGTTCCAGCACGGTGGCGAGCTTGGGGCCTTCCGTTTCCCTGATCGTGATGAGGTTTTCGATGGCCAGGGTATCGAGTATCTGCCCGCCGAAACGCTCGGCGACGATACCGGTGTGCAGACCCTTGCGCGCCGCGTAAATGGAAGCCGCCGCGCCGGACGGTCCGCCGCCGACAACGAGGATGTCGAATACCGTCCGGGCGGCAATTTTCTCGACCTCACGCGCCGCGGCGCCGGTGTCAAGCTTGGCGACGATTTCCTCGATCGTCATACGGCCCTGTCCGAAGGGTTCGCCGTTCAGGAAAACCGTCGGGACAGCCAATATCTGGCGTTCGTCGACCTCCTCCTGGAACAGCGCGCCATCGATCATCGTGCTGCTGGCGCCGGGATTGAGCACGGCGATCAGGTTAAGCGCCTGAATAACGTCCGGACAGTTGTGGCAAGAGAGCGAAACGAAGGTTTCGAAACGATACGTTCCCGACAGCGCGTGAATCTGCTCAACAAGCTGCTCCTCGATCTTCGGCGGATGACCGCCGGTTTGCAGCAGCGCCAGTATCAACGAAGTGAATTCATGGCCCATCGGCAGGCCCGCGAAACGGATTCGCGCGGAATTTTCTCCGGGGTGGCCGACGGAGAACGAGGGGCGTCGCGCATCCTGACCATCAAAGCGAATCTTCACCTTATCCGACTGCCCGGCGATGTCTTCGAGCATCGCCTTGAGTTCGTCCGATTTGGCGCCGCTATCGAGCGAGGCGACGAGTTCGATCGGTTGTTGAAGGCGTTCGAGATAAGTTTTGAGCTGTACTTTTATGGCAGCGTCGAGCATGTTGTTCTCCTGGAAGAGTATAAAAAAGACCGACGCGGCGAAGAGCGTTTGCAAGCCTTCACCACGTCGGCCGTGTTTATGCCATTTCTAAATCGCCGGTGACTGTGTCGCTTTGTTAACTATGCCTTGCCGAACGACTTGTACTGTCCGCGGCTCGGGGCGTGTCTGCGTGTCACCAATGATTCATAAACGGAATTACTCAGCGAATTGTCGCTGTTTCTTTAGATTTTTCCGACGAGATCGATGGAAGGAGCCAGGGTCTTTTCGCCTTCTTTCCACTTGGCCGGGCAAACTTCACTCGGGTGGGCGGCGACGTATTGCGCAGCTTTCACCTTGCGCAGCAGTTCTTCGGCATTGCGACCAATGTTGCCGGCGTTGATTTCGATGATCTGAATCTTGCCGTTCGGGTCGACCACGAAGGTGCCGCGCTCATCCAGGCCAGCTTCTTCGATGTAAACGCCGAAGTTCTTGCTGATGACGTGGGTGGGGTCGCCAACCAGCACGTACTGGATCTTCTTGATTGTGTCGGAGGTGTCGTGCCAGGCCTTGTGGGTGAAATGGGTGTCGGTGGACACGCCATAGATTTCCACGCCCAGCTTCTTGAATTCGGCGTAGTTGTCGGCCAGGTCGCCCAGTTCGGTGGGGCAGACGAAGGTAAAGTCGGCAGGATAGAAGAAGAACACCGCCCATTTACCCTTGATGGTGGCTTCGGTAACTTCCACGAATTTACCATTCTGGAACGCTTGGGCCTTGAACGGGAGGACTTGGGTGTTGATAAGTGAATTGCTCATGTGTCTGACTCCTTGTAGATGTAGACGGTTGAAGAAATATTGCGTAGATGAATAATAGAACCATGCTGTTGATTTTAGAAATTGATTGTTTCTATTTTGTTGATAGCCGTAAGCTATCGAGCGCGTTGCTATGGTGGGTTCCAGCCCTTTGTGTTCGATTCGCTCATGCAATTTCAGAGAAGGGCCGCCCGGTTTCTTGTCGTCCACTTCCGGACTGTGGACAGGCTGGTATTATTTTTGAAAGTGCTGACATAAATATATATATATGCTCACTACTGTCCGGTTAAATTGATTGATGAATCTCTGCAAGCCATGAATGACAAAGGTTTCCGAGCGACGGAGGGTGTCTCCGATTTGAAATTGAAACTGAGGTTCCAGCAGAATTCCGAGCTTTGGCCCGGAGATTGCCATGAACACCGGCAAGACGCTGTTCGCTCAGATTATGGACTTTTTGCCATGGAAGACCTTTCATCGAATTGTTACGCGCCATGGAGGCGACAAGGGGGTACGGTCGCTGAGTTGCGCCGAGCAATTTCGAGCGATGGCCTTCGCGCAACTGACGTACCGCGAGAGCTTGCGCGACATCGAAGCCTGCTTGCTGGCTCATACCAACTTGCTTTCAATAATATAAATATGGAGATATCTCCATGCTTTATCTTTAGATTCAGGTGGGTAGCCTCTATATCATCGAACGCAAATTGGTATGAGGCTTAGCGTGTCAAGAAGCGCCTTGATTCCGGAAAGTTCCTTGCCCTTGCCTTGGGCACCTTCCTGGGCAAAACATAATCCACTGGCCGTGGCATAGGCGCTGATCATGTGCAACGCCGTGTTCGGTCC
>BNUC01000016.1 GCA_025997075.1 Betaproteobacteria bacterium
ATGGCGTCAGGGCCTCCGTACGCACTGGCCAAAAATCGCGCTGGTGTTTATCGTGCTCGCGCTCATGGTGTGGGCGAGTTACGCCTATGTGGGCGCGATCATGCGCGATCAGTTGCGCGCGACGGCCAGCCAGAGTCTGCTGACCGTGGAAGCGAACATCCGCGCCGGCCTGGAGATGCCGAAGGCTATTCTGGTGGCGGCCTCTGTTTCGCTGCACAGTCGTCTGATGGAAAGCAGGCCCGCGGTGCATACGTACATGAAGCGGTTCTCGCGCTGGCTGCAGGAAAATGAGCAGTACGTGACTGGTTTTAACGATATCTACGGCTGGATCGATGACGAGTATGTGGATGGCAGAGGATGGGTTCCTCCCGACGGCTATGCGCCCGTGGAGCGTCCCTGGTATCTTGCGGGCAAGGCCGGCGGGGGCCGGATTGCCGTGACCGACGTTTATATAGACGCGGATACGAACCAGCCGATCGTTTCTTACGTGCAGGAACTGTTTGACGATAGCCATGTGTCGCGCGGGGTGGTGGGCATCGATATGTCGCTAAAGGCCATCACCGATTATGTAACGTCCATGCAACTGTCCGCGAGCGGTTATTCCATGCTGCTCTCCAATGACGGAACCATCCTGGCGCACAGCGACGAAAGCAGGGTTGGCACGCCTCTGCGCATTGAGTTTGCATCGCTGACGAAGAATCTGCCCGACGGGGACGATATCTCCGGGCAGCGCGTGACCGACAAGCCGATGCGCATTCTGGAAAAGACGCTGCTCGACGGGGGCGATATCTCCGAGCTGCGCGTGATAAATCCGTTAGACAAGAACGGCGTGTTTGTCGTTTTTGTCAAGCGCCTCTCCAACGACTGGTATGTCTGTACCATCGTGCCCGAGAGAATTTATTACGGCAAGCTGTGGGCGATGGCGCAGGGTCTGGCCCTGATGGGTCTGGGTTTTGCCCTGATCCTGTCAGTCATTTTGCTGCGTTTGAGTCTGGCGCAAATCAACGCGGACGAAGCCAATCACATCAAGACCTTGTTTCTGGCGCGGATGAGTCACGAGATCCGCACCCCGATGAACGCGATCATCGGCATGTCCGATCTCATTTTGCACGAGATCATCAGCCCGGCGGTTCGCGCTTACACGGCGGATGTGAAACAGGCGGGGCTGAATTTGCTCGCGCTGATCAACGACATTCTCGATTTTTCCAGGATCGAGAGCGGCAAAATGGAACTCCATGAGACGGAATATGATTTGTCTTCGCTGATCCATGACCTGGTGAGCATCATCAAAATGCGCGTCGCGGAAAAGCCGGTCAATTTCGCCGTTTTCGTCGATAGCGGGCTCCCGGTGGCACTGATCGGGGATGTGGCGAGAATCCGGCAGGTCTTGCTCAATCTGCTGACCAACGCCGTCAAATATACGCAAAAAGGAGAAATCGTCCTGTCCATCCGGATACTCGAGATCCGGGGGAATGACGAAATCGATATCGTCTGTAATGTGCAGGACAGCGGTATTGGCATCAAACCGGAAGATTTTGGAAAACTCTTTTCCGACTTCACGCGGATTGATACGAAGGCCAATATCGGCGTGGAAGGCACGGGGCTGGGGCTGACGATTGCCCGGAATCTCGCGCTCATGATGGGCGGGGATATTACCGTGCGCAGCAAATACGGCGAGGGCAGTGTTTTTACGGCGATCTTCCGGCAGAAATTCAAAACGCAGGTTTGCTTCGCGCAGGTGGAAAACGCGAGGGGAAAAATCGTGCTGGTCTATGAGCCGCAGCGCAAGGCCTCCGCCACCTGGCTCATCAAAACGCTGGGAAATCTGGGAGTCCGCGCGGACTGGGTGAGCACGCCGGAGGCTTTCGAGCGCGCGTTAAGTGAGCGCCATTACGACTTTGTATTCTCCGGACTTTTCCTGGTAAAAGAAGTGATGAGCTTACTGGTGCGTCATGGACTCGATACCGTACCGGTGGTCGTGCTGAGCGCCAAAACGGGCGAGCTGATACCGCCGGGTGTGCGCGTCCTGATACAGCCCGCGTATTCGGCCTCGGTGGCGAAAGTGCTGAACGGCGAGATGGACGAAAATTATTTTGCCGCTCCGGCGAGCAACGCGCGCTTCATTCTGCCGGACGTGAAAGCGCTGGTGGTCGACGACATCGAAGTCAACCTGCGCGTGATCAAAGGTCTGTTGTCTCATTACAAAGTGCAGGTTGATTGCGCGCTTTCCGGCGAAGAAGCGATCCGGCTGGCGCGGATGAATCACTATGACATCATTTTCATGGATCACATGATGCCGCAAATGGATGGCATCGAAGCTACCGCCAAACTGCGCGCCATGAACGGCGAATTTAAAACCTTGCCGATCGTGGCGCTGACCGCGAACGCGGTTCACGGCATGCGCGAAATATTCCTGTCCTGCGGTTTTTCCGATTTTCTCTCCAAGCCCATCGATCCGGGAAAACTGAACGACATTCTCGATCGCTGGATTCCCGCGTCACGCCGCCGGGAAAGCGCACCGGAGGCCGATATACCCGCCGGGGCGGAAACTTCACCGGCCTTCATCGTGCCGATTGCCGGGGTGGATGTGAATCTTGGCTTATCGCGTGTCGGCGGCAGAGCGGAATTTTATCTGGAAATACTGACCGTTTTTGTGCGCGAAGCGGAAGACCGGCTTGAAAAACTCGATCCTTCCGCGGATCTCAAGTTGTTCACCATCCATATTCACGCGCTCAAATCCGCGGCCGCCAACATTGGCGCCACCGATGTCTCGGCGGCGGCGGCGGCGCTGGAAGCCGCGGGGGACGCCGATGACCGGGCGGCGGTCATCAACCGCTGGGACGATTTCGTGTTCTCGCTCAAAGCCTTGAACGAGAACATCCACGCCGCCCTGCAAAAAGTACGGGAAGCGGCAACAATAACAAAACCCGTTATCCAGACCGCGGAAGAAGCGCGCGAGATTCTCACCCATCTGAAAACCGCCATTCACTCGCTGGACATTGACGGCGCGGACGCGGCGCTGGAACGCTTGCAGCACGTTCCGCTGGATTCCCATTGGCGCGAGCGGACGACGGCCATTGCCAACATGATCCTGCTCGCCCGGTTTGATGAAGCGATGGCGACCATCGGATCGCTGGAAAGTACCTCGCCCGCGCAGCGCCGGGGCGTTTAGAGCATTTTTACTTCACCTGTTTACATACCCGGAAAGGCTTACTGGCTGACGCGACAAGTCCCACGTGACCGTGTCCGAAGGCATGCGCCACGTCACGGCTCGCGGAGGAATATCCCGGGCAGGGTAGACCGTCCGGCGTGCTGGGACAACACCCGATCCGATTACAACAACATGTTTCTTACTCGTGGGATCCTTGCTCATTGAAAATCTCTGGCTTTCATGGATTGCCATTTCGCCCCATAATGTCGCATTTTTGTGAAGTGATGCCCCATTTAGGTGCGAAAATGTAATCTAATCTATCCATAATTGAAATGCGGGCAATGAAGAAGACTTTAAATAGAAAGACTACAAGCTTTTGAATTATGTGTGGCATGTGTGGCATACAAGTTGCTTTCTTGGGTTGTCACAGAAGACAGCCGCGCCGGAAACACCGCGACGATGGCAGGAATTTTACTTAAAGCGAACAAAGGAGAAATATATGTCTAAACTGCTGCAAAGCGTGACCTTGGGGGTTTTGGGAAGTTTGCTTATGGCCACGGCGGCCGTGGGCGCTGAAAAACCCATCAAAATTGGCTTCCCTATTCCTTTGACCGGGGAAATTCCTAAAGTCGGAGAATCAACGAAATTCGCTGCGGAAATATTCAAGGAAGAAGTCAACGCCAAGGGAGGACTCACGGTCGGCGGCAAGCAATACCCTCTGGAATTCATTTATGAGGACAATGAATCCAAGCCGGAATCCGCGGTCAATGTCACCCTTAAACTAATCAATCGCGACAACGTGGTGGCCATCATCGGCCCGCAGTCATCAAGACAGGCCGTGCCGGCCGGAGGAGTGGCCAACGACAACGAAGTGCCCATGATCACCCCTTGGTCCACCAATCCCGACGCCACGTATAACCGCCCCTGGGTCTTCCGGGCTGCTTTTCTCGATCCTTTCCAGGCGCCGGTAGCCGCCAATTTCGCCGCCAAACAGTTTCAGGCCAAAACGGCGGCCGTGCTCTTTGAAATATCCAACGACTATTCCAAGGGGCTGGCCGATTTCTTCAAAAACGAATGGGAGAAAAAACAGGGAGCGACTTCCGTGGTCGCCTTTGAGTCCCACGGCCCCAAGGACCAGGATTTTTCTGCCCAGTTAACCAAAATCATTGCCTCCAAACCTGATTTCATCTTTCTGCCGGAAAACTACAGCTTCGTTGCCCTCATCGTTCCCCAGGCCCGTGATCTGGGTTACAAGGGGCCTTTCATGGGGTCGGACGCCTGGGGATCGGCTGAATTGATGACTTTGTGCGGAAAAGAATGCAAGGGGCAGTTCTTCTCCACTCACTATGCCGCCGCGGGAGCCACCGGTTCCACCCTGGAATTCATCAACAAGTATCAGAAAAAATACGGTTATGTGCCTGATGACCTGGCTGCCCTGACCTGGGACGCCATCAGCCTCGTTACCCAGGCCATCGTCAACGGCGGCCAGGTGTCCGGCAAAGTGGAAGACGAGAGAAAACTCATCCGTGATAATCTGGCCAAGATAGAAAATTTTGACGGCATCACCGGCAGTATGCACTTTGACGATCAGGGCGACCCGATCAAGTGCGCGGTGGTGGTCAAGATCGACGATACCGGCCAATTCACGAAAGTGGATTCCGTCTGTCCCCAATAATTACTGATCGCAATAAATAGCCGAAGGAACGACCCGCTTTCCCGGTCGTTCTTTCGGCTCTACACATAAGAACCGATATGGAGCAATTCATCCAGCAGTGCGTCAATGCCATGCAATGGGGCAGTTTTTATGCTCTCATCGCCCTTGGTTACACTCTTGTTTATGGGGTTCTGCGACTCATCAATTTCGCCCACGGCGATATTTTCATGGTGGGGGCTTATATTTCTTTTTTCATCGCAACCGCCCTTTTGGCGCAAGGCGGTCTTTTCGGTTTTTCTCAGGGAGTAACGCTAGCGCTGACCATACCCCTGACCATGTTGCTGACTTCTTTAGTCGGCGTCACTCTGGAAAGAATCGCTTACAGACCTTTGCGGCGAAAAGGAGCGCACCGTCTTTATGTGGTCATTACCGCGCTGATGTGCGGCCTGGTTCTGGAAAACGGCAATCTGGCCATTCTGGGGGCCAGTCGCAAGGCTCTGCCCAATCTGCTTGAAAAGCAGATCTACACCTTCGGGACGATCGCCGTGACCAATCTGAAACTATGGGTCATTCTGGCGGCTTTTCTGGTTTTCGCGGGCCTTCATTTCGTGGTGACCAAAACCCGCATCGGCATGGCCATGCGTGCTGTTTCCTGGAATCGCTTCGCGCTGCCCTTGATGGGCATTCCGCTGGACAGCGTCATCGTGTTCACTTTCATGCTCGGCAGCGCCATCGCCGGCCTGGGCGGATTGCTGTTCGCCATGTCTTATCCGGTGCTGGACCCGTACATGGGCGCCATGACCGGCTGGAAGGCGTTTATCGCCGCCGTCGTCGGCGGTATCGGCGATATTCGGGGCGCTTTTGTGGGAGGCTTTTTGCTGGCCTTCGTTGAAATCATGGTCGCGGCCTTCCTGCCATCCACTTTCAGGGATCTGTTCGCCTTTTCCATCCTTCTGATTATTTTGTGGCGGAAACCGACCGGAATTTTCGGGCTGCCCCTGACCACCAAGATATAAGCAACATGGATATTTCATGAAGCGCCACACTATAAATATTATTTTTTTGCTCGCCGCCGTTCTGCTCGTGATGGCGGCCCAATACGGGCTTCTGGACAATTACGTCCTCACCGTGCTGATGTTCATGGGCATCAACGTCATATTCGCCACCAGCCTCAACCTGGTCAACGGCTACATGGGAGAGTTTTCCTGCGGGCACGCCGGCTTCATGTGCGTGGGCGCCTATGTCGGCTCTCTCATGTCGGTGGCCTTTTTCACCAAGAGCGCCCTGTTCGGCGGGCCTCTGCTGTCGCCTGGTCTGGCGCCTTTCCTCTTTCCGCTGGTGCTGCTGGGCGCTTTTGTGGCCGCGGCCCTGTGCGGGCTCATCGTCGCTCTGCCCTCATTCAACACCCGTGACGACTATCTGGCCATCATCACCATCGCAGCCAATTACATCATCATCTCCATCATCGAAAACATCGACGTCATCGGCGGCCCGCGCGGCTTTTCCGGGATGAAGCAAACCGTTTCCGCCATGCGCCATGTGGCGGACATTCCCTGGATGCTCCTCTGGGTCATTGTCGGCGTTTTCATCTGCGTGCTGGCGCTGTACCGTTTGATGACCAGCACCTATGGCAAGGGCATTTCAGCCGTCTGTCAGAACGAAGTCGCCGCCGAGATCATGGGCATCAACACCAACCGGGTCAAGATCATGGCCTTCATGGTGTCGTCGGGACTGGCCGGAGTCGCCGGAGTGCTTTACGCCCATGTCTACGGGTACGTCAATCCCCAGGCTTTCAACATCATGAAATCCACCGAAGGGCTGGTCATGGTCTATCTCGGCGGCATGGGCTCCCTGTCCGGAGTCATCATGGCGGCCATCGCCTTCACCCTTCTGGTCGAGATGTTGCGTTTCATCATACCGGCCGCCAACGATCTTTTACATTTCGTGAATATTCTTCCGGATTCTTTTGAACTGAGCCAGATATGGAAGTGGGTCATTATTCCCCTGATCTTGATCATGCTCATGCAGTTCCGCCCCGAAGGCATTTTGGGCAATCGGGAATTGACCCAGGTCTTCCCCCGCCTGAAACGCTGGATTACCCTTAAATGACGGGAGAGTTTTCGTGCCGCTTCTGGAAGTGAATCATCTGACTCAGCGCTTTGGCGGCCTCCAGGCGCTGACAGATTTCAATATGAAGATTGAAGAACACGATCTGGTGGGCTTGATCGGCCCGAATGGCGCGGGCAAGACCACTGTCTTCAATCTCGTCTCGGGTTTCTACACGCCCTCCGAGGGTTCCATAACGTTCGCCGGGGAAGCGACCCGCGGCCTCAAACCCCACGCCGTGACAAGTCTTGGAATGGCCAGGACTTTTCAAAATATCCGTCTGTGGAACGATCTGAGCGTTCTGGACAACATCCGTCTGGCCCAGACGCATTGGCTCGGTTACGGTTTCCTGAACGCCGTCCTGCGCACCAAAAAATATTTCGCGGCTGAAAAGCGGATAGAGGAAAAATCGCGGGATATTCTGGAGATGATGGATCTGAGCCAATACGCCGGGGAGTGTCCCAAGAACCTCCCCTATGGACTTCAGCGCCGGGTGGAACTGGCCCGGGCGCTGTCCACGAATCCCAAACTGCTGCTGCTGGACGAACCGGCGGCCGGGCTCAACTCGGCCGATATCGACGGATTGATACGCTACATCCGCTGGATTCACGATGAATTCAAAATCTCGATCTGGATGATCGAGCACCAGATGAAAGTGGTCATGAGCCTCTGTCAACGCCTGACCGTCATCGACTTCGGCCGCACCATCGCCGTCGGTACGCCCGACGAAATCAAGGCAAACCACGACGTCATAAAGGCTTACCTGGGAGACGATAATCTCTGATGCTTAAAGTACAAAATCTGAAAGCCGGCTACGGCAACATCGAAGCCTTGCACGGCATTTCATTTCACGTCTCCCGTGGGGAAATTGTCACCCTGATCGGCGCCAATGGCGCCGGCAAATCGACGACCCTCAAGGCGCTGATGCGCCTGACCCCGCCGGAATCACCGAAGGTGAAGGAGGGCGACATAATTTTCGAGGGGAAATCCATTTTGGGGCTTGACGCTCACAAGGTGGTGAGCGATTTGAAAATGACCCTCGTCCCCGAAGGGCGTCACATCTTCGGCAATCTCACGGTCATGGAAAACCTGAACCTGGCCGCCTGGACCCGCAAGGGGGAAAAAATCCAGGCGGATCTGGATCACATCTTCAGCCTTTTTCCGCGCCTGGCCGAGCGGGCCAAACAGCGCAGCGACACCCTGTCGGGAGGCGAGCAGCAAATGCTGGCCATCGGTCGGGCCTTGATGACCAAGTGCTCCGTGATTTTGCTGGACGAACCCTCGATGGGGCTGGCCCCTTTGTTGATGTATGACATGTTCCGGACTTTACAGAAACTCAACAGTGAGGGGCTGACCATCATCGTCGTCGAGCAGAACGCCCGTCTGGCCCTGTCCGTGGCCCATCGCGCCTATGTTCTCGATACCGGAGAAATAGTGGCCGAAGGCAAAAGCTCCGATCTGCTCGAACATCCGGAAATCAAGGCGGCTTATCTTGGTGTATAGGACTTTTTATCCAAGAAACGCAACAGTGGGAATAGCTTGAGGTGGGCGGCGCGAACCCCAACAATCATGCCCCTTCAAGTTCCCGCAACATTTCGGGGTGGCGATCCAGCAGCTTGAACAGCAGCACCATGGATTTATGCGGCTGCGTCTTGCCGTGCTCATACTCCGAGAAAGCCGCCGCGCCACCGCCAAACAGCTTGCCTGCTTCGGCCTGTTTCAGCCCGAGCTTTTTGCGGATGGCGTGGATTTCACGCGCCTGCGCGGCTATCTGGCCCGCCTCCTGAAGCGCCTCGCTATGCCGCTTGCCCTCGCCAGGGTCGAATTCGTATTCGCCGCACTTCGGGCAATGCCAGCCTGAAACGGCCGGGACATGGTATTTCACACCGCGAAATTCATTCGGGATGTCCCGCTTTTCATGGACAAGTACTGTGCCATCGTCACACTGCAGGCAATAGCGCGGGTTCCGGGTCACGAAGTTCGTTTCACTCATTTCACATCTCCTTGAACTGGATCACGACCGAACCCTCCTGGAGCGTTACCTTGATGCAGGCGATTTTTCCATTCGGGCAAAAGGCGTGATACACGTCCTGCCAGACCTTGTGATCGGCGTGTGTCGTCATGCTTTTATACAGCATGTCCCTGGTTAGCCCCATCACGACATTCATCGTAAAACCAACTCTGGTTGAAACCCTGCCCGTAAGAAAGGTGGGAGCCATACCCCGGCCTGAATGCCTGTCGCTAATTTCTTGCTTGGCTACAAAACCGGACAGATTCAAAACTCGTGACAGCCCCGTTTGTGAGGAGAAGGTGGCCGAAGGCCGGATGAGGGGGCGACGATTGTGCACGAAACAACGCTGGAACAGGCCCAGGCATCCCCTCACCCGCCCCTGCCGGGGCACCCTCTCCCGCAAGCGGGCGAGGGAAAGCAAGCGCCTCTCATGTTTCTCCATGACAGACATATTCATGCGATTACCCTGGCTGCACTACAAAGCCTTGCAGGTCTCGCATGAAAAGGATGTAGACTGTCGTCCCTTCGCGGACTTCATGCTCGACGGCATTCACAATTCGTACAATTCGCACAATTCGTACAACTCGCTCTACAAATACGTATTGGTCCCGACAAAACCGGTCATTGGGAAGTTGTCGAAACGGGGGGCGAAGCATGAGCCGGATTGAACAAGCCTATTCCTGACGAAAACCACAGCTATGTCTCAGACTAATTACATTCACGGATTCCACGCGGTCATCGCCAAGCTGCGCCATCAACCGCAAGCCGTCCTGGAAATTTTCATCGACGCGGAGCGGCATGATGCGCGGGTGCGCGATCTTTTGAAACATGCCGAATTGCAGAAGATTCGGGTCGTTTCCGTCGATGCCGGTCGGCTCGAAGGCATGGCGGGAGGAGGGTGTCGGCATCAGGGCGTGGTGGCGCGCGTGTCGGTCGAATCGCGTCCAGTGGCGCTCGATGACGTGCTCGATACGCTCGAAGAACCGCCTTTTCTGTTGATCCTCGACGGTCTCCAGGACCCGCACAATCTCGGCGCGTGTCTGCGCGTCGCCGATGCCGTCGGCGCGCACGCGGTGATCGCGCCGAAGGATCGCGCGGTTGGCCTGACGCAGACGGCGATCAAGGTAGCCAGCGGCGCGGCGGAGTCTGTGCCTTACATCACCGTGACCAATCTGGCGCGCACGTTGCGTGAACTGAAAGAGCGCGGCGTCTGGATCATCGGCACCGATGCCGCGGCCGAGGCGGACCTCTACACGGCCGAATGGCCGCAGGCCACCGCCTGGGTTCTCGGCGCCGAAGGCGAGGGCATGCGCCGCCTGACGCGCGAGACCTGCGACCAGTTGGTTAACATTCCCATGCTCGGCTCCGTGCAGAGCCTCAACGTCTCCGTGGCGGCCGGAATCTGCCTGTACGAAGCCCGGCGGCGGCGTACTATTCAGCCGCCGCAGCCGTGATGTCGGCCAGGAGCGGCTGCGCGATCCGCGCGTAATCGGCGGTGTTGAGCACGATCGACGTGTCCAGGCGTCCGGCATTGAAGGCGATTTCCTCATGCCGGGAGAGCAGTTGCGGATCGACGACCAACCGGATGTCGGGAGAGAACGAAAACGGCGGAATCGCGCCGATCGCGCAGCCGGTCCGGGCGGTGGCTTCTTCCGGCGAGGCGAAGGAGGCCTTCTTGCCGCCGACGGCTTGCGCCACTTTCCTGAAATCGACTTTCCGGTCGCCCGGCAGGATCGCCAGCACGAGCAGCTCGGGCAAATCCTTGACGCGGCACAGCATGGCTTTCGCTCCCTGGCCGGGCAGTGTGCCGCGTATCTGCGCGACCCGCTCCGAATTGCCTTCGGCGGGATGGCGAATGACCCGGTAGCGAGCCCCGGATTCCTGAAGCAGGGCGTCGATTCGTTCAAACATGCGGTGTTTCTCCAAAAAACGACAGCCAGAATCGTAGCGCAAAATTTGTTCCGGAGCGTTCCAGGGCGATCTGATACACTTCCAGCCCGATCCATAGTTATTTCGCCGCTGCTTTATCCGAATGATCATTTTTGACCTCACCTGCCAGCACGGCCATCGCTTCGAAGGATGGTTCCAGTCCGCCGACGCCTTCGATGCGCAACTCGCGCGGAAACTGGTTTCCTGTCCCAACTGCGGTTCCGGGGAGATTCGTCGGGTTCCGTCGGCTGTTCATCTCGCCAGGGCGCCCGAGCCGGCGCCGCCTCCTTCTCCCTCTCCCTCTCCCGCGAATGCGGCCGTGGTCAATCCCCAGAGCGAATTGTTGAACGCCTACCGCAAACTCGTGACGGCGGCCATTGCCAATAGCGAGGATGTCGGTACAGAATTCGCCAACGAAGCGCGCAAAATCCACTACCTCGAAGCCCCGGAGCGTTCGATTCGCGGGCAGGCCAGCGACAAGGAGTTCGAGGCGTTGCGCGATGAAGGCATCGAGGTGCTCAGGCTCGCGGTTTTGAATAAAGAAGATTTGAATTAAACAAGGCGGAGTACGGCGGTCAGTCCCTTCGCCCCGCTTGCGGAGCGTGCGAGGCCAAGGTGGCCGAAGGCCGGATGAGGGGGCGGCGATTGCGCACGAAACAACGCTGGAACAGGCCCAGGCATCCCCTCACCCGCCCCTGCCGGGGCACCCTCTCCCGCAAGGGGAGAGGGAAAGCAAGCGCTGTTCATCGTAAAACCAACTCCGGTTGAAATCCCGCCCGTAAGAAAGATGGGAGCCATACCCCGGCCTGAAGGCCGGGGTTTCGGCGACTCTTTGGGGAGGGATGCAAACCCCTTCCCAAAGACGTTTGACCGACAGGCCTGAAGGCCTGTCGCTAATTTCTTGGTGCGATTACCCTGACCTGCTCGTTCGGGTACTGATTACAGCCCCTTTTGTTGGGCTATAATCTGAATTTCCCGCTGCAAGCCTGTCACATGACCAAATATGTTTTCGTTACCGGCGGTGTGGTGTCCTCATTAGGCAAGGGCATCGCTGCCGCATCTCTGGGCGCCATTCTCGAATCACGCGGCATCAAGATCACCCATCTCAAGCTCGATCCTTACATCAACGTCGATCCGGGGACGATGAGTCCCTTCCAGCACGGTGAAGTGTTCGTTACCGAGGACGGCGCGGAAACCGATCTGGATCTTGGGCATTACGAGCGTTTTACCCACGCCAGGATGGGCAAGCGCAACAACTTCACTACCGGCCAGATTTACGAGGCGGTCATCAAAAAAGAGCGGCGCGGCGAATATCTCGGCAAGACCGTGCAGGTCATTCCGCACATCACCGACGAAATCAAGGCGCATATCCGCCGTGGCAGCGAAGGCGCGGATGTGGCCATCGTCGAGGTGGGCGGCACGGTGGGCGATATCGAGTCGCTGCCGTTTCTCGAAGCGATCCGCCAGATGGGGCTGGAGGAGGGACGCAGCAACGCCTGCTACATCCATCTGACCTTGCTGCCTTATATTCCGACGGCCGGCGAGCTGAAAACCAAACCGACGCAGCATTCGGTCAAGGAATTGCGCGAGATCGGCATCCAGCCGGACATCCTGCTTTGCCGCGCCGACCGGCACGTTCCCGAGGACGAAAAAGCGAAAATCGGCTTGTTCTGCAACTTGCAGCGCGAAGCCGTCATCGAATGCCTGGATGCCGATTCGATCTACCGGATACCGGCGATGCTGCATGATCAGATGCTTGACGAGATTGTTTGTCACAAGTTGGACATCCTCGCGCACGCCGCGGATCTGTCGGTCTGGAAAGATCTGGTGCATGCGATGGAAAATCCGGAGCACGCGGTCAATATTGCTTTCGTCGGCAAGTATGTCGATCTGACCGAGTCCTACAAATCGCTCACCGAAGCCTTGGTGCACGCCGGTATCCATACCCGCAGCAAGGTCAAGGTGCATTACATCGACTCGGAAGATATCGAGAGTAAAGGGTGCTCCATCCTGAAGGGGATGGACGGGATTCTCGTGCCCGGCGGTTTCGGCCGGCGCGGCACGGAAGGCAAGATCGCCGCCGCCCGTTGCGCGCGCGAGAACAGGATTCCTTATCTGGGCATCTGCCTGGGCATGCAACTGGCTGTTGTCGAGTACGCGCGTGACGTGGCTGGCATGGAGAAAGCACACAGCACCGAGTTCGACAAGGATTCTCCGTACCCGGTGATCGGCCTGATTACCGAATGGCAGGATGTCTCCGGCAAGGTCGAGCGGCGTGACGAGTATTCCGATATCGGCGGCACCATGCGTCTCGGCGGGCAGGTCTGTCATTTGCGGGAAGGCACGCTGGCCCGCGAAATTTATGGCAAGAATGAAATCGTCGAGCGCCATCGCCATCGCTACGAGGTCAACAACGTGCTGCTGTCGGAACTGGAAGCCAGGGGATTGCTGGTTTCGGGGCGCGCGCCGGGAACCGATCTGTGCGAGATGATCGAGTTGCCGCAGTCTGTACATCCATGGTTTGTCGGTTGCCAGTTCCACCCGGAGTTTACTTCCACGCCGCGCAGCGGACACCCGCTGTTCAGTTCTTTCGTCAACGCCGCCATCGCCGGGCAGGGTAAAGCATGAAGCTCTGCGGGCACGATGTCGGACTGGACAGGCCGTTTTTCCTGATCGCGGGTCCCTGCACGGCGGAATCGCTTGAACTCTGCGTCGAGGTGGCCGGGACGATGAAGGAAATTTGCGTCCGCCTGAACATTCCCTATATTTTCAAGGCGTCCTACGACAAGGCCAACCGCAGCTCGCGTGCTTCACAACGCGGGCCGGGGCTTGAAGCGGGGCTGAAATTGCTCGCCGAAGTGCGCCGGCAAGTCGGCGTGCCCATTCTCACGGATGTGCACACGGAGGATGAGGTCGGTGCGGTTGCCGCCGTGGTGGACGTGTTGCAGACGCCAGCCTTCCTTTGCCGCCAGACGGATTTCATCCACGCCGTCGCCGCCTGCGGCAAGCCCGTCAATATCAAGAAGGGCCAGTTTCTCGCGCCCGGCGATATGAAGCATGTCGTCGCCAAGGCCAGGGAAGCCAATGGCGGCGCCGACACGCTCATGGTCTGCGAGCGCGGCGTCTCTTTCGGCTACAACAATCTCGTTTCCGACATGCGCGGTCTGGCGATTATGCGCGAAACCGGATGTCCGGTCGTTTTCGACGCCACCCATTCCGTGCAACTGCCGGGCGGGCAGGGCGCCTCCTCGGGCGGACAGCGTGAATTCGTGCCGGTGCTCGCGCGCGCGGCCGTGGCGGCGGGCATTGCCGGCCTGTTCATGGAAACGCATCCGAACCCGGAAAAAGCCTTGTCTGACGGTCCGAACAGTTGGCCGCTGAGTCGCATGGAGAGTCTGCTGATAACGCTGGCGGAGCTTGATCGCGTGGTCAAGCGGGCCGGTTTTGAGGAATTGCGTTGATGGCCCTGGGTGGTCACGAGTTGGTAATTGCAGGATAATTTTTGATGAAAAGGAAGAAGCATGAGCTCAGTCGTTGATATCGTCGCCCGTGAAATTCTCGATTCCCGTGGTAATCCCACCGTCGAGTGCGATGTGCTGCTGGAATCCGGCGTGATGGGGCGCGCCTCGGTGCCTTCCGGCGCATCGACCGGTTCGCGCGAAGCCATCGAATTGCGCGATGGCGACGCCTCCCGCTATAACGGCAAGGGCGTCACCCAGGCCGTGGAGAACGTCAACACCGAGGTTGCCGAAGCGATCATCGGCCTCGACGCGCAGGAGCAGGCCTTCATCGACCAGACGCTGATTCAGCTCGACGGGACCGAGAACAAGTCGCGGCTCGGCGCGAATGCCTTGCTGGCCGTGTCGCTGGCTGTCGCCAAGGCGGCGGCGGAGGAATCGGGCCTGCCGCTGTACCGCTACTTCGGCGGCTCCGGGCCGATGCAGATGCCGGTGCCGATGATGAATATCGTCAATGGCGGCGAGCATGCCAACAACAATCTGGATTTCCAGGAATTCATGATTCTGCCGGTCAGTCAGAATTCCTTCCGCGAGGCGCTGCGTTGCGGCGCTGAAGTTTTTCATGCCTTGAAGAAACTGCTCGACCAGAAAGGTCTTTCCACGGCGGTCGGTGACGAAGGCGGTTTCGCGCCCAACCTGTCCAGTCATGCCGAGGCGCTGCAGTTAGTTGTGCGGGCCATCGAGACGGCCGGCTATTTCCCCGGCGAAGACGTGTTGATCGGCCTGGATTGTGCCGCGTCCGGGTTCTACAAGGGTGGCAAGTACATTCTGGCGGGCGAGGGGTTGGAGCTGACGTCGGATCAGTTTATCGACTACCTGGCCAATCTCGTCGACCAGTTTCCCATCATCTCGATTGAAGACGGCATGGCCGAGGGCGATTGGGATGGCTGGAAACTTCTGACTGAACGGCTGGGAACGAAGGTGCAGATCGTCGGCGACGACGTTTTCGTGACCAACACCCGCCTGCTCAAGGAAGGCATCAAGAAGGGCGTGGCCAACTCGATCCTGATCAAGATCAACCAGATCGGCACGCTATCCGAGACCTTCGCCGCGATCGAAATGGCCAAACGCGCCGGCTATACGGCGGTGATCTCGCACCGTTCGGGCGAGACCGAGGACAGCACGATCGCGGACATTGCTGTCGGCATGAACGCGCTGCAAATCAAAACAGGCTCGCTTTCGCGTTCGGACCGCATTGCCAAGTACAACCAGTTGCTGCGCATCGAGGAGGATCTTGGCGATACCGCCAGCTATCCAGGGCTCGATGCGTTTTACAGCCTCAGAAATAAAGAGGTAGAGGCGTAAAGGGGGAAACGCTTTCCTCGCCTCTCAAATCGATGCGCTGGTTCTCCGCCGCCCTGATCGCCCTGCTCGTGCTGTTGCAGTATCCTCTCTGGCTGGGCAAAGGGGGATGGCTGCGGGTATGGGACACCGGCCGGCAACTTGAGCAGCAGCAGGAAAGCAACCGCGTGCTCGAAGTGCGTAACGCAGGCCTCGACGCCGAAGTGCGTGACCTCAAACAGGGTTACGACGCCGTCGAGGAACGGGCGCGTTTCGAACTGGGCATGATTCGCGAGGGCGAAGTCTTTGTTCAGATTCCTGAGAAGGGGCCGGAGAAGGCTGAAGGGGGTACGCCATCTGGCGGGATGTCCTCGCAGAATCGAGAGGGTGGCGCGAAACAAAAACAATAGCGTTACGTGCCGTTTTTCTGATCCTCTGACCCTCACCCCCAACCCCTCTCCCGCAAGCGGGCGAGGGGAGTTATTTCCTGAGTGTGTGTCGTCTGGCCGAGTTGTGCAACGCTTCAACGATACAGCTTTAATGTAATGTTAAGTTAACCACAGCCGGGAAATAGAAGCTTGGTACAATTCGGCCATCTCGATCGTAATACTGCGACGAGTTTGGGTCTTTGAGGAGGCGGTATGCTGGAAGTAGGAGACGCGGCGCCGATGTTCGTCCTCCCCGATGCGGACATGGATACTGTCGACATGGCTGCCTATCGAGGCAGGAATCATGTCATCCTTTTCTTTTACCCGAGAGATAACACGCCGAACTGTACGCTGGAAGCCACCGATTTTTCCGATCATGAGGATGAGTTTTCGCGGCATGGCTGCGTTGTCTTCGGCATCAGCCGCGACGATTGCATCAGCCACGCCGAGTTCCGTGACAAGCATGGCATTTCGGTCAGGCTGCTGTCGGATTCCGACGGACGTGTCTGTAAACAGTACGGTGTGTGGCAATTGAAGGAAGTCGACGGTGTGAAAAAACACGGCATCGTCCGCTCGACTTTCGTTATCGATAAACAAGGCGTTCTCCGTTCCGTGCTTTACGGGATTAGCGCCAAAGGCCATGCGCTGGAAATCCTGCGCTCGGCAAAGGAACTCAATTCATGAACATGCAAGTTATCAAAAATACCGTTGTTACTCTCGACTATAACGTGACCGATCCGGACGGCGAACTTGTCGACGCCGGCACGGAACCGCTGGTCTATCTGCATGGAGGCTACGAAGACATCTTTCCGATGATCGAAGAAGCGGTACATGGCAAGAAGATCGGGGAAACGGTGATCATCAAGATGCAGCCGGACGACGCCTTCGGTGAATACGATGCGGATCTGGTCGAGATCGAGCCGCGTGATGCGTTCCCCAAGGAGATAGAGGTCGGCATGCAGTTCGAAGGGCTGCCGGAGGGTAATGAAGAGGACGCCTTGATCTATCGCGTCACGGAAATCGCCGACGACCGGGTCGTGCTGGACGGCAATCATCCCCTGGCGGGAATGGCCCTGATTTTTACCTGTACGGTGACCGCGGTGCGTCCGGCGAGCGCCGAGGAAATCGAGCACGGACATATCCACGAACACGACTGCGAGTGTGACGAAGACTGAATTCCCGAAGACAGAAGACAGAAGACAGTCAGTTACCGGCGGCTATGCCGCCGCAAGCATTACCTGTACAACCCCTATAAGGAGGAACTTTCATGCAGGCGGATAAAAAAGTTGCCATCGTGACCGGCGGGAGCCGGGGCATAGGCTATGGCGTGGTCAAACAGCTTGGTCAGGACGGTTACGCTGTGGCCGTGCTGGATGTCAATGCCCTGGCCGATTACCGGGCTAATTTCGATGCGCTGGACCAGACCGGCGTCGAATGGCTCTATGTTCAGGGAAGCATTACCAGCGCCGCCGACAGGGAATCCTTTCTGGCGAAGACGCTGGAAAAGTTTGGCCGCGTCGATGTGCTGGTCAACAACGCCGGTGTGGCGCCCAAGGTTCGGCAGGACGTGCTCGACATGACCGAGGAGAGTTTCGATTTCGTTGTCGGTACAAACCTCAAGGGCACGATGTTCATGACGCAGATCGTCGTTCGCCAGATGTTGAAGCAGGGGATTCGGGGAAAGAAACGCGGCGTGGTGGTCAACATCACTTCAAGCTCCGTCAATGTATCGTCGCCTAACCGCGCCGAATACTGCATGTCCAAATCCGGCCTGGCTATTCTGACGCAGGTTCTTGCTGACCGGCTGGCCGCCGAGCGCATCTTCGTCTACGAAATCCGGCCGGGCGTCATTGAAACGGACATGACCCGCGTGGTGTACAAAAAGTACAGCGACCTGATCGACGCCGGCGTTTTCCCCATCGCCCGCTGGGGCCAGCCGGAAGACATCGGCCTGGTCGTCAGCGCCTTCTGCGATGACAAGTTCATCTACACGACGGGAAATTACGTCGATGTGGATGGTGGTTTCCACATCAAGCGGCTCTAATCAGGGCGCAAACATCAAAAAATAAAGGAGGGGAATATGAGCGACGACAGGAGCTACTGGCTCGACACTATGTTGAAAATTGCCGATCCCGTATGGTCGGCGCTTGCCGAGGGGCGTCTGAAAAAGGATATGCCCATCGAGTGCAAGGCGGAAAGGGACACCCGGGCAAAGTTTACCCATCTTGAGGCATTAGGACGCACGCTGTGCGGTTTCGCGCCCTGGCTCGACGCGACGGGACTTTCCCCTGAGGAGGAAGCCAGGCGTGCGCGTTATGCCGATCTGGTGCGGCGGGCCATCGACAAGGCGACCGATCCCGCCTCGCCCGACTGCATGACCTTCGACGAAGGGATTCAGCCGATCTGCGACGCGGCGTTCTTCTCTCACGGTCTCATCCGCGCGCCGAAGGAGCTTATCGACAAGTTCGAGCCACGGGTAAAAAAGAACATCATCGACCGGCTTATCGAGCAGCGTACGCGCAAGCCTTCGTACAGCAACTTCATCCTCTTCGGCGCGATGAACGAGGTGGCGATCTACAAACTCGGCGGACCCTGGGACCCAATGCGTGTGGACTATGCGGTACGCACATTTTCGGAAACATGGTACAAGGGGGACGGCGTCTACAGCGATGGCGCGGAATACTGCTGGAACTATTACAACAGCTATGTGATCCAGCCGATGCTCGTTGATATTCTCAAAACCCTTGGCCCGATTGACCCGGACTGGGGGCAATACACAGAAGCCGTCGAAAAACGCGCCCGGCGCTACGCGGCGATACAGGAACGGCTGATCAACCCGGACGGGAGTTTTCCGCCCGTGGGACGCTCGCTGGCCTACCGTTTCGGCGCTTTCCAGCACCTCGCCCAGATGGCGCTCGAACATCTGCTCCCTGAGGGTCTTCCTCCTTCACAGGTTCGCAGCGGGCTGAGCGCGATGATCCGGCGCGTGATGGCGACAGGTACTTTCGACAGCGAGGGCTGGCTCAAAATCGGTTTCTGCGGCGCCCAACCCGGCGTCGGTGAGGTTTACATCTCGACCGGGAGCCTTTATCTCTGCTGCGCCGTGTTCCTGCCGCTGGGTCTTTCGCCCTCGGACGAATTCTGGTCCGGCCCGGCGCTGGACTGGACGAGCAAGCGCATGTGGTCCGGCGGCGAGTGTGATATCGATGAGGCCTTGCATTTCACCAGGCACAAGACGATTCTCGACCACGACGATTATCTGGCGCATGGCGGGAAGCACTAGTATGGTATCGCGGGTTGCGCCGTTTGCTTGCGGCGTAGTCATGCAAGGCGCGGACTACGGGCTGCAACAAGCAATACGCCTGTATCGCGCCTGTCGTTTTTTTGGGGCAGGCCCCCTCGCGGCTGCCTGGAATGCTCTGCTATGACTTGACGACTGCCATACTACTCGCGTATTCTTGATCTCGCCCGAGTCTCGATGTTTTTTGTGGCCTTTATAGCAATTGATATCATCCGGGGGCCACTTTCAACGAATGAAACAGCAGGCGTCTGCCTGTTGCTGACAATAAGCAAATTGCGAAAAGGAGTGTCTATTATGAAGAAAATGATTGCTTTGGGTTTTGCGCTTCTGGCGACAGCCAACATGGCGTTTGCGGCGCCTGGAAACGCTGATGGGAAAAAATACCTGCTTAAAGTCGGTACGGTTCTTGCCGAAACCGATCCTCTTTACAAAGGGCTTGAACTCTTCCGCGACAACGTTATGAAGAGAACGAACGGCAATGTGGAGGTTCAGGTTTTCGCAAGTTCGCAGTTGGGAAAAGATGAAGACGTTATCGAGCAGGCGCGCCTTGGAACAAACGTTGGCATCACCACCGAACCGGGACGTTTAAGCGCGTATTACAAGGATTTCGGGATTTTCTCGGCACCTTATCTCATCACGGAAACAAGCGAGATAGACAAGGTTCTTTCCACGCCCACATTCAAGGAGATGGGCAAGAAACTGGAACCGCAGGGCTTGCATCTTCTTTCCTTCAACTGGTTCCAGGGAGAGCGGCATCTGTTCACAAAAATACCCGCGGCAAAGCCTGCGGACCTGACAGGCGTGCGTATCCGCAGCATGGGTAATCCGGTGGCGAACGCCACGATGACCGCGCTTGGCGGGAAGCCCGTCACCAGCCCCTGGGCGGAAGCGTATCAAAGCCTGGAAAACAAGGTTTATGACGCGGTTGAAGTTCATTATTCCGCTGCGCTTGGCGCGAGCATTGCCGAGGTAACGAAATACATCGAAAAAACCGGTCACTTTTTCCTTATGACGGGTCTGGTGATTTCTCAAAAATGGTTTGAAACCCTTCCCGCTGAATACCAGAAAATTGTCGAGGAAGAAGCTTACAACGGCGGCAAACTTGCGACGGACACCAACATCGCGAAAGCGGACGAATTTGAAAAACAACTTGTCAGCAAGGGCTTGACTGTCAACAAGATAGACAAACAGGCTTTTATTGACGCCTGTCAAGCCGTTTACAAAGAGCTTGGTTTTGCCGACCTCAAGGCAAAAATAGACAAAGAAATGGGGCGCTAAGAAAAAAGGGGGTAAAAGCCCCCTTTTTGCAAATCATCCAGAAGAACAATAAGCGGACGCTGGCTTGCGCGGATATTCCGAAAGAGGGTGGAACATGAAGTTAATAGCGAAAATCGAAGAGTTTTGTGTTTGCATTTTTCTGGTTCTTTTGATACTGCTCGTATTTGTTGCCGCGCTCTTCCGTTCCTCCGGGATCGACATCACATGGTCGGTTGACATCGCGCAAATGCTTTTTGCCTGGGCAACTTTCCTGGGCGCCGATCTGGCCTTGCACAGGCATAAGCACATCGGCGTCGACTTGCTGGTCAATTTGCTGCCCAACACAGTTCAAAGAATAATTCTCTTTGCCTTGTATTTACTAATGCTGTCATTCCTTGGCATGGTGGTTTTTTATGGCACGCGACTAAGCATAGTTAACTATCAGCGCTTCCTGTACACCTTGCCAATCAGCTATTCATTCGTGACCGCTGCCGGTCCCGTGGGCTGCCTTCTCATGTCCGTCACGGTATGTTCTCATATTGCCGATTTCTTCCGTGACGGCGGCTTTCATGGCCAATTAATTAAAAAATAGGGGATAGAAATGACTCTTGTCGGAATTCTTTTTCTCATCCTCCTTGCGAGCGGCATCCCGCTGGCGTTTGCCATCGGCGCGGCGAGTGTGCCATTTTTTATTTTGCGGGATATTCCGCTTGAGGTTGTCGTCCAAAGGCTGATTAGCGCGACGCAATCTTTTCCGCTGCTGGCGGTTCCGTTTTTTGTCTTTGCCGGAAATCTCATGAACGAGACCGGCATTACCAGACGAATGATCAAGTTCGCCAACATCTTGACCGGACACATGCGCGGCGGATTGGCGCAGGTCGGCATTGCGCTTGCCGCCCTGATGGGCGGCGTTTCGGGTTCTGCTGTGGCGGACTGCGCCATGGAGTGCCGCATATTGGGACCCGACATGATAAAAAGCGGTTACTCGAAAGGCTTCGTCGCCGCCGTGCTCGGCATGGCCGGCCTGATCACGGCCACCATTCCTCCCAGCATCGGTCTTGTTCTTTACGGCGTCGTTGGCGAAGTCTCCATCGGCCGTCTGTTTCTTGCAGGCATCATACCCGGTCTCGTGCTGACGATGACAATGATGATAGCGACGAGCATCATCGCCAGAAAACGCGGCTATCAAAAAATACGTGAAAAAGCGCCGAGTTTTTTGGATGTTCTCAAGGGCGCCGCAGAAAATTTCTGGGCGCTGATTTTCCCTTTCCTGCTGATTGCGGGTATTCGTTCCGGGCTTTTTACTCCGTCCGAGGCAGGTGCTTTTGCCGTCGTTTATGCTTTTCTGGTTGGCGTCTTCATTTATAAGGAATTGACGCTGTCCAAGTTCTGGGAAGTGCTGAGGCAAACCGCCTCCGACGTTGGCGTGATCATGTTTATCATCGCCTGTTCTTCCGCGTTCGCTTA
This sequence comes from Betaproteobacteria bacterium, assembly GCA_025997075.1. GTDB lineage: Bacteria > Pseudomonadota > Gammaproteobacteria > Burkholderiales > Rhodocyclaceae > Propionivibrio. The sequence goes on from BNUC01000016.1 coordinate 22,104, forward strand.
TGCGGTTGTCACCGACAGGCTGCCTCAGTATCTCTCACAGTTCATCATCGGAATATCGGACAACAAATATATCGTGCTATTGGCCATACTGAGCCTCCTGTTCATCATCGGAATGTTCATGGAAGCGACAGTGAACGTTTTAATACTCGTTCCGATATTCATGCCCATCATATATAAGGTAGGCATTGATCCAGTGCATTTCGGCCTTCTGTTCATGTTGATCAACACCATGGGCGGCATGACTCCTCCCGTGGGCGTGACAATGTACACGGCTTGCTCCTTGCTGGATTGCCCGACGGATGTTTACACCCTGGAAGCGATTCCATACATCATTGCCGTAGTGGTTACCGTGTTGATTTTGGTGATATTCCCACAAATAGTTTTATATATTCCAAATTTGGTTTTTGGTAGTTGATCGTAAAGCCTCACCCGCCCTTTCTGCTCGCCAGGCCCAAAACCTCGGCCCAGACGCCATCGTCGACCACGATGCCGTTTGCCCGGTGGTCGGCCCGGATGCGCAGGGTCGATTGCCCCGGATAAAGCACTTCCTTGCTTTTTTCGTCGGGAGTCGAGGAATTTACGTAATCGGCGATGCTGTCCGCCACCTTGTCGGAAAATTCCTCGCCGCCCAACTGTCGCGGATCGAACACGATAAACACTTGCGAACAGCCGGTGCAACTACCCCGCTTGATCTCGTCGATTTGGTTTGTAGGCAAACCTTCCGAAAGAATCGCCGCCAGGGCGTCGAGCAGGATGGCAAAACCTGAACCCTTCCAGTAACCCATCGGCAGGATGCGCATGGACTGCTCGATTGGACCGGGTTCCGCAGTCAGCGTCCCGTCTTTGTCGAAACCGCCCGGATAGGGCAGTTGCGCCCCCTTGAGCCGCGTCACCTGCAATTTGCCATAGGAATACTGCGACATGGCCATGTCGAGAACGATATGCCCTTTCCTGCGCGGCACGGCCATCACAAAGGGATTGTTCCCCAGGCGCGTGTTCTTGCCGCCCCAGGAGGGCATGCAGGACTCGGTATTGGTCCAACTGATCGCCACATAGCCTTTATCCGCTGCATACCAGCCGTAGGTTCCGCCACGCATCCAGTGTGTGGTGTTGCGCAGCGCCACGATGCCGACTCCCTGCTTTGTCGCGATGGCTATGGCTCGATCGGTCGCGGAGAAGGCATTGATAATTCCCGGTCCCTGGCGGCCATCATGGATTTCGATCACCCCAAGTTCCTTGACGAGGGTCGACCGGGCGTTGGGATCGACCCATCCCCGCTTGAGGTAGTCGACAAACCTCGGAACGCGGTTGAGCCCATGCGAATAGACGCCATCGCAACTCGATTCGGCATGGGTCCGCGCGCAAACCCTGGCGTCTTCCGCTTGCATCCCTGCGCGGACAAAGGCCTCTGTCACAACTTCATAAACCATTTCAAACGGAACGCGGCTCATTTTTCTCTTCTGGTTGGATTGATCGGATGTCACCAATTCTACATGGTTCGATCCCGTTTATTGCCGCCGTCTGCGCGCTCATCGCTGTTCAAGCCGGGATTGGTGCTGTGGCTGCCTGATCTCGCTTTTGGTGGCGGATGACGACTGCCAAAGTATGAGCTATGAGGGTGGCCGGCGGCAGGTCATCCGAAAAGACGATTTTGGAAGATGGACTAAAAATCGATCGTATCCGGATCTTTTGACCAGTTTTCGCGGTCTTCGATGGCATTGATCGCGGTCATCTCTTCGGCGCTCAGCTCGAAGTCGAATACATCCGCGTTTTCCTTGACTCGTTCCGCCGAAGAAGACTTGGGAAGCGGGATGCAGCCGTGCTGGAGGCACCAGCGGATGCAGATCTGCGCCGGTGTTTTGCCGTGGGCTGCTGCGGCTTTTTTCAGCGCGTCTCTTGTAAACGTCGCGCCGCGAGCGAGCGGGCTGTAGGCTTCGATGAGCATGCCGCGCGTTGTGCTTTCTTCGATGATTTCCTGCCGGTACTCGCCGGGGCACAGGCGTATCTGGTTGACCAGAGGGGCGACCTTCGCGGTTTCAGCGAGGGCGTTCAGGTGATGGGCGCGGAAGTTGCTCACGCCAATGGCGCGGATTTTGCCATCCGCATAAATCTCCTCGAAAGCCCTCCAGGATTCGGCGTTGGCTTTGGCCCAGTCGTTGCGAAATTTGATCGGGTTGGGCCAGTGGATCAGGTAGAGGTCAAGGTAGGAAAGTCCCAGATCGGCCAGTGTCTCTTTAAAGGCGGCGTGCGTGTTTTTGTAGCCGTGCATGCCGTTGATGAGCTTGCTGGTGACAAAGAGTTCCTCTCTTGCAATGCCGCTTTCAAGGATGCCCCGGCCAACGTCCGCCTCGTTGCCGTACCTCGCCGCCGCGTCGATGTGACGGTAGCCCGCGTCGATGGCCGCCTTGACCGCGGCGGTAAATGAACCGCTGTCTTTTCCCATGAATGTTCCAAAACCAATGCAGGGTATGCCCACGCCGTTTGACAGCGTAAAGCTGTCGGCAAGTTTCGTTAATTTCATAAAAACCTTTCTTCCTGATTATCCGGTTAGCTCGTAGGTTGGGAAAGCCGGAATGTTAACGTTGCGGCGCATCCCGACGGTCGTATCTTCCGGCGCAAAGCGCCGCAAATTATGTTTGTCGGGTTGCGCTTCGCTTACCCAACCTACAAAATCCTGCGGGAAACGATACCACCAAGGCCCTTTTTTGCGAAACGTTACGCTCATATGCTAATTACTGGCGAGCGATTTTAATTCGAAGAGGGCGTCGAGCGCCTGTTTCGGCGTCAGTTCATTGGGGTCGAGGGCGGCCAGGCGTTCGAGCGCAGGGTGATTTTCCGGAGCGGCGGGTTCCGGCCGATCGGGAATCGCTGCGAACAGGTCGGGCTGCAAGGGGTTGATCGACGCGCGTTGTTCGAATTCCCTCAACTGACGTTTTGCTGCCTTGACCACCGAGGCCGGAATGCCGGCCAGCGCGGCGACCTGAATGCCGTAGCTCTGGTTGGCCGGACCTTCCTCGACGGCGTGCAGGAAAACGATTTTCTCGCTGTGCTCGATCGCGTCCAGATGCACGTTGGCAAGCTCCGGATACTCATTGGCCAGTTGCGTGAGTTCAAAATAGTGCGTGGCGAACAATGTCAACGCGCGGTTTTTTTCGACGAGATGGCGGCAGATGGCAAATGCCAGCGCCATGCCATCGAAGGTCGAGGTGCCACGCCCGACTTCGTCCATCAGCACCAGAGAGTTGGCTGTGGCGTGGTGCAGGATGGCCGCTGATTCGGTCATCTCGACCATGAAGGTCGAGCGGCCGGAAGCCAGATCGTCGGAGGCGCCGATGCGCGTGAAAATCTGGTCGAGCGGGCCGAGAACGGCGCGCGCGGCCGGCACGAAGCTGCCGACATGCGCCATCAGCGCGATCAACGCCGTCTGGCGCATGTAGGTCGATTTGCCGCCCATGTTCGGGCCGGTGATCAGCAGCAGGCGACGGTTGCCAACGTAATCGCCCAGTTTCACGTCGTTGGCGATGAACGATTCGCCGCCGGCCAGTTCGTTCTCGACGACCGGATGGCGGCCGCCTTCAATCAGCAAGCCGGGTTCGGCGGAAAACGTCGGCCGGCAGTAATTATGCAAAAGCGCGACATCGGCGAGGGCGGCGAGCAGATCGACGTGCGCGACGGCGCGAGCGACGGCCTGCAGTTGCGGGAGGTCGGCCTGCAGGTCCGTCAGCACACCCTCATAAAGCAGCTTTTCACGCGCCAGCGCGCGGTCTTGCGCCGACAAGGCCTTGTCCTCGAAGGCTTTCAGTTCCGGCGTGATGTAGCGTTCTGCATTCTTCAGCGTCTGGCGGCGGCGATAGTCGTCCGGCACCTTGGCGGCGTTGGCGTGCGTGATTTCGATGTAAAAGCCATGTACCCGGTTGTACTCGACTTTCAGATTGGCTATGCCGGTGCGTTGGCGTTCGCGCGCTTCCAGTTCGACGAGAAACGCGCCGCAGTTATCGTTGATGCCGCGCAGTTCGTCAAGCTCAGCGTCATAACTGGCCGCGATGACGCCGCCATCGCGCAGCAGCGCGGCCGGCTCCGGCAGGATGGCGCGGGACAGGAGATCGAACGCGACGACCGGCGTGTCCAGGGACGCGAGCAATTCCTGGAGCAGCGGGGCTGGCGCCTCAGTGAGCGGGGCGCGCAATTGGCCGAGCCGGCCCAGGCTGTCGCGCAGGCTGGAGAGGTCGCGCGGACGGGCGCTGAACAGCGCGATGCGGCCGGCGATGCGTTCGATGTCATTGATGCCGCGTAGCGCCTGACGCGCCTCGCGCAGTATTCGTCCGCCCTCGTCGAGCAAGGCTTCGATGGCTGCATGGCGCGCCGAGGGAAGCGCCGGATCGCGCAGCGGATGATGCAGCGCGTGACGTAGCGCGCGCGATCCCATCGAGGTGATGCAGGCGTCAAGCAGGCTGTACAGCGTCGGCGCGACCTGGCCGCGCAGCGTCTCGGTCAACTCCAGATTGCGCCGGGTGGCGGTGTCGAGGCCGAGGTAAGCGCTGTCGCGCTCGACGATCAGCGCCTGCACGTGGGGCAGGGCGCGCGTCTGTGTCGCCTGCGCGTAGCGCAGCAGCGCCCCGGCGGCGGCGATGGCGGAGCGCAAGCCGTCGGCGCCGAAGCCCGAAAGCGAAGCCGTCCTGAAGTGCGCGCAAAGTTCGCGCATCGCCGCTTCACTGTCGAAATGCCAGTCCGGCGCTCGCGTGAGCGCCGCCTCAAACGGGAAAGACGACTCCAGGCTGTCCGGCACGATGATTTCGGCCGGACGGATGCGTTCGAGGGTCGCGGCCAGCTTCTCCGGCGCGATTTCGCAAATACGGAATTCGCCGCTGGCCAGGTTGAGCCAGGCCAGACCGACGTTCTGGCGGGAGAAGAAAAGCGCCAGCAACAGCGAATCGCGCTTGTCGTCGAGCAGCGCCGCATCGGTCAGCGTGCCCGGCGTAACGATACGCGAGACCACGCGTTCGACCGGCCCCTTGCTGGTGGCCGGATCGCCGACCTGTTCGCAGATCACCGCCGATTCCCCGAGCTTCACCAGACGCGCGAGGTATGGCTCGATCGCATGCCAGGGCACGCCAGCCATCTTGATCGGCGTACCGGCGCTTTGACCCCGCGTGGTCAGCGTGATGTCGAGCAGACGGGCGGCCTTCTCGGCGTCATCAAAAAAAAGTTCGTAAAAGTCACCCATCCGGTAAAAGAGCAACAGGCCAGGGTGTTGCGCTTTCAGGCGCAGATACTGCTGCATCACCGGCGTGTGATTGGAAAAATCGTCCCCTTGAATTCTTTGTGAATCCGCATCATGTGCCCGGATCATGCCAACTCTTTCAACAGCTCGGGATGCCGCCCAAGAAGCTTCAGCAACAACACCGTCGATTTGTGGGGTTGCGTCTTGCCACGCTCGTACTCGGAAAAGGCGTTGACTCCGCCGCCGAAGAGTCTCCCGGCTTCTGCCTGCTTCAAGCCGAGTTTCTTGCGGATAGCGCGCAACGTGGAAGCGCGCTCCGCATCGGCTTGCTTACGCAATGCCGTCAGCGCCGCGCTATACCGCTTGCCCTCGCCGTCATCGAACTCGCATTCGCCACATACCGGACAATGCCAGCCGGAGACATGCGGCACCGTAACAGACAACGCGTCTATGGTGATGACCTTATCGACAGCGCCATGCACCAGCAACACGCCGTCATCGCATTCCAGGCAATACCGTTTCTCTTTAGTCATGTCAAAAATCCTTTGGCTCACAATTCCTTGAACTGAATAACCACCGCGCCCGCACGAAGAGTCACCTTGATATAGGCGGCTTTGCCATTTGGACAAGAAGCGTGATAAACATCTTGCCACACATGATGATCGCTGTACGTGGTCATGCTTTTGAACAACATGCCCCGCTGCAAGCCAAGCACCACCGACAGTCCTTCAGCTTCATTCAGCCCCATCGCGTCAAGACCGCGCAAGGCTGTTTCCGTGAAGGCATCCATGCCGCGATCAAGCACAACCGCCTTTACGGCATCCAGATCGTAGTGCGGTTTCTTCTTTTCCATGAGTAAAATAATAACGGATTCCGTTAATTTCAGCAAAGCAGCACGTATTACAGTTGTATCGTATGGTTCGTGAGCGCTGATGCTTGTATAGTATTACTCGCTTGGCCTCACTGGATTTTAACGTAGCGAAGAAAGGAATCGTCATGCAAATTACTTCAAACGCTTTCAACCCCAATGGGTCGATCCCGAAGCAATACACCTGCGAAGACGCCAACGTCTCGCCGCCGCTGGCCTGGAACGGCGTGCCGTCCAGCGCCAAAAGTCTCGCGCTGATCGTCGACGATCCCGATGCGCCCGATCCGGCCGCGCCGCTCAGGATTTGGGTGCACTGGGTGCTTTACAACCTGCCGGTCAGCGCTTCCGGGCTGGACGAAGCCGTGCAGGAACTTCCAGCGGGAACGCTGGAAGGGAAGAATGACTGGGAAGTTACCGGATACGGCGGTCCGTGCCCGCCCATCGGCCGCCATCGCTATTTCCACAAACTGTACGCGCTCGACGTGGTTTTGCCGGATTTGCGCGAACCGGACAAAAAAACACTCGAACAGGCGATGCAGGGGCATATCGTCGCCGAAGCGCAGGTGATTGGCACGTACCAGAAAGAAGGGTAGAGGGCAGGGGTCAGGTGTCAGGGCGTAGGGCGGAAAAGCGTAGCGCATTCCGCCGTATGGCAACGGATGAATTCTCTCAAAAGATTATGTCATTACATCCGGCGGAAGGCGGCCTTCGGCCTTTTCCGCCCTACGCCTGCTGTCGGATGGCGAGAGCCTTTTCCCCATTGAATTTTGCTATCAATTTATTATTGGCTTCTATAATTTTATCAACGTTTATCATATTCGGGTTAAATATTAAATCGTAGTCAGCATCTTTAGGTTTAAATTGATTTACGCCGTAGGCTATATTGTCAGCCGGAATATCCTTTGTGATTATCGCGCCTGCTGCCACAACAGAACTTTCACCAATTATTATTGGCCCTAAAATTTTTGCTCCGTCGGCAATTACCACGCTTTTACAAATAATCGGATTACCGATGTTTTCCCATTCGTTGCTGACTTTGTTAAATTTCAAATTCGATCCAATAGTTACATTTTGATAAATTACAACATTCTCACAAATTTTAGAGGCGATAATCGTGCACCCGCGCGCGTGATGGGCAAACCTTACGCTTTTGTCTATTTCAGTACAGTTAATCTCGCAACAATAGAATTTTTCCAGCAGATTACCGGCTGTTTTTCTTAATATTTTATTCCTGGAAAAACAATTTATTTTTACTAATTTATCAAACAAGTTCATAAAGCTCTTTTCTAAATTCGCCAGGGGCCGCGTTATCCCGCGGCCTGTCCGGTTCAAGCCTGCAACGCCGGTGTGCGGTGGGCGTCGATCACCTGCAGTATCTGCGAAAAGATCTTCGGCGTACCGGCGACCACGTTGCCGGTCTTCAGGTGGCTGTCGCCGCCCGCGAGGTCGCTGACCAGTCCGCCGGCTTCCGTGATGAGCAGGCAGCCTGCGGCGATGTCCCAGGGCAGCACGCCGAATTCCCAGAAGCCGTCGTAACGTCCGCAGGCGACATAGGCCAGATCGAGCGCGGCCGATCCGGGGCGGCGGATTCCGGCGGTGCGTTTGGCCAGATCCTTGAATACCGCGAGATAAGCGTCGACATGATCGAAATTGCGGAACGGGAAGCCGGTGCCGAGCAGCGCCTGTTCCATGCGGTCGCATTTGGTGACGCGCAGACGCCGTTCGTTCATGTAAGCGCCGTTGCCTTTGCTGGCGGTAAACAACTCATTGCGCACAACGTCATAAACCACGGCCTGATTCGGCTGGCCCTTGTAGGTCAGGGCGATCGACACCGCGTATTGCAAAAACCCGTGGATGAAATTGGTGGTGCCGTCGAGCGGATCGATGACCCACTGATAATCCTTGCCGCCAACGCTGGCGTCGGCGAGACCGGACTCTTCTGCTAGAATCCCGTAATCAGGATACGCCTCGCGCAGAATCTCGATGATGGCCGCTTCGGCCGCCTTGTCCACTTCGGTGACAAAATCATTATTATATTTTTTCGGGGTGATCTTGAGATGCTCGATGTCCTGCGAGGCGCGATTGATGATCTGGCTGGCGCGGCGAGCCGCCTTGACCATGATGTTCAGTGCTGGATGTTGTGAATGCATGGGATGTCTTTAAAGAGTACGGCGGGCGTGCGGAGAATTCCGGTTCGCCCGTTTCGTTTACGGAATCGTCAATTTTAATATGAACCGGCCATCCCCGTCTTCTCCGATGTTGTCTTCCGACCCGCAAAACCTGCTGTCCAAGGTACGCATCGTGCTCTCGAATCCCAGTCATCCGGGAAACATCGGCGCCGCCGCGCGCGCCATGAAGACCATGGGCCTGTCCCGTCTATATTTGATCCACCCAAAAAAATTCCCCGATCCCGAAGCCACCGCGCGTGCGGCGGGCGCCGACGACGTGTTGCGACAGGCGACCCTCTGCGCAACGCTCGATGACGCGCTTTCCGGCGTCGTGTTCGCCGTGGCGCTCTCCGCCCGGCATCGCAACCTTGGGCCGGAACGCCTGCAAGCGCGGGAAGCCGCGCCCCTGATTCTGGAAAAAGCCGGGGACGGCACGGGTGATGTGGCGCTGGTGTTTGGCAACGAAACCGCCGGTTTGTCGAACGATGAGGTCCAGCGTTGTCAGCGTACCGTCTTTATCCCGGCGAACCCGGACTATTCATCGCTCAATCTCGGCGCCGCCGTGCAGCTCTTATGCTACGAATTGAGGCTGGCGGCATACGGCGGGCGGCCGCCGGAAGTGACGAAGACCGTTCCTTTCAGTTCGCCGCCGGCCAGCGGCGACGACATCGAGCGTTTCTACGCGCATCTGGAGCGGGTCATGGTGCGCACGGGATTCCTCGACCCGAGCCAGCCGAAACGCCTGATGCCGAAGATTCGCCGTCTCTACGGACGGGCCGGGCTCGAACGCGACGAAATCAACATCCTGCGCGGAATGCTCGACGCGGTGGAAAAGCGGGTTTCCTGACGTATGCCACGCTGGAAATTCACGGCATAATGCGATATTTGATTCATACTTGCATCAATATTGATGATTGATGAGGAGCGTATGAGAACCACGGTTACGATTGACGATGAGCTTTACAACAAGGCGCTGGAGATGTTCGACTCCGATCTGCCCAAATCCGCGCTCATTCAGGAAGCCATCAAGACTTTTGTGCGGGTACAAGCCGGGAAGCGCCTTGCCGCCCTGGGCGGAACCGCGCCTGAAATGCGGGAGATTCCGCGTCGGCGCGAGGGACGCATCCGGTGATGCGCGTACTTGTCGACACCTCGGTATGGGTAGACCACTTTAAAAATCGCAACGAGGCTTTGGTCAGATTGCTGCTGCAAGAACAGGTATTGACGCATCCCATGATACGGGTTGAGCTTGTCTGTGGAACGCCTCCGGAACCGCGCCGTAAAACACTCGACAATATCGGGCTTTTGTATTCGTCCAAACAGGTGGGTTTGGACGAGGTAATGGAATTCATCGAGCACAAGGAACTCTATGGACTTGGCTGTGGATTGGTCGATCTGGTGTTGTTGTGTTCAACTTTGGTGATGCCAAACGCCAAATTATGGACTCTGGATAAACGTCTCGCCGGTTTGGCGGAGCGTTTCGGAGTGGCGTACTTGTCCGGATTGCACTAGTCCGACGGAGAAACATAGTCCGGAGAATCTTGATCGGATTAGTCGGGTATTTTATAATCCGCCTCCCTTGTTCCTAAGCTTGCGCGCACCGGAGAAATCGAAATGCCCGCTTATATGGGTCGTTATGTACAGCTTTCAGAAGAATGTGGCGGGAGGGATTCTCCTCCAGACGCTACGGTGGTCGCTTTTCATGCGCTGATCGATGAACTGAAAGCCGACAACAGTCTTGCGGCAAAAAATGTGCTGTGGTTGGCTTACAAGCGGCTCGATTATTACCAGAGCGCCTACGATGTGTTGCTTGAAATCCACGACCCGAAGGACAGGAAGCAGTTGAAAGAAGTGGCTCATCTCAAAGAATTGGCGCAAACGCAGGGTGACCGGTTTGCCGTAAAACCCAGGCGGCGTAAAAAGCGGCGTCCAGCCGCCAACACGACGCTTCCGGTTTTCAAATACATGCCCGACCCGGTGGGCGTCGGCGCGTTCAAAGAGGCCGCGCCGGGGGAGGTCGTGATTTGCCAATGTTGCGACAAGCCGACGCCTTATTATTACGACACGATGTACGCGGTGGAGGATGTTGATTGCCTCTGCCCCGAGTGCATCGCCACGGGCGCGGCGGCCAAAAAATTCGATGGCAGTTTTGTGCAGGATGCGGAAGAAATCACCGGCGATGACAACGGCGATAAATCGAAAGAACTTTTCAAGCGGACGCCGGGGCTTGTAACCTGGCAAGGCGAACATTGGCTGGCGCACTGCAACGATTATTGCGCGTTTATTGACTATGTGGGCGGAGAAGAACTCACGGAATTGGGGATCGCGGATGAGGCCCTGGCCGATTTGGCCGAGCAGGGCGGCTATGACATGGAAGATGCGCGGTATCTGAGCAAGGATGGAAGCATGGTCGGCTATCTGTTCCGTTGTTTGCATTGTGGGAAGTACCGTATCTGGGCGGACGCGGATTGAAGGAAGGAAATGTTGAATAAATGGCGGCGCAGGTGAGTGAACTTCGTCATTCCTGCGAAGGCGGGAATGACGGGGGAATCGATTTATGGCGGAATATCATAATTATTGAATCGGAAAATTCATGTTCAGTCGTTTGCGAGAAGATATAAATTCGGTATTCGAGCGTGATCCCGCGGCCCGTACCTCGTGGGAGGTGCTGACGTGCTATCCCGGCCTGCATGCGCTCATCATGCACCGCGCCGCGCATGGCCTGTGGGTTAACAGCTTCTATTGGCTGGGCCGTTTCGTTTCACACCTGGCGCGTTTGCTGACCGGTATTGAAATCCATCCCGGCGCGACCATCGGCCGCCGGTTTTTCATCGACCACGGCATGGGCGTGGTGATCGGCGAAACGGCGGTGATCGGCGACGACGTGACCCTGTACCACGGCGTGACTCTCGGCGGCACTTCGTGGAACAAGGGGAAACGCCATCCGACGCTGGAAAACGGGGTGATCATCGGCGCCGGGGCCAAGGTGCTTGGGCCGATCACGGTGGGCGCCGGCGCCAAGGTCGGTTCCAATGCCGTGGTCGTGAAGGACGTTCCGCCGGGGACGACGGCGGTGGGCAATCCGGCCCGCGTCATCGATGGGGCGCAGGCGCAGATGCGCGAAGAAAAGGCCGGCCAGATGGGCTTTTCGGCGTATGCCTTGTCGTCCACTCAGGACGACCCTCTGGCCAAGGCCATTCACGGCTTGCTCGATCATGCCGTGGAAACCGACCGGCGCATCGAGGCGCTGATCAGGAAACTCGAATTGACCGGCGCCAGCGTGGAGGACGAATTAGCGACAGCGGATAAGTTCGATCCGAAATATCTGGGTAAAATTGTTGACTAATGCGGGGAACTTATTGATAGTTGACAAAACTAATCGGGTATTGGTGGCCTCATAGGTTGCGGGTGAGCAAAGCGAACCCCAACATTGGGCGCTTGAGCGAAATCTGTTGCGTTGGGGTTTGCTTCGCGGCACCCCAACCTATACAAGCTACCCGGATTAAGGAGATATTATGCGATTGACAACCAAAGGACGTTTCGCCGTAACGGCCATGACCGATCTGGCGCTGAACGGCGGCGCGGGGCCGGTGACTCTGGCGGGCATCAGCGACCGGCAAAAGATATCGCTCTCGTATCTCGAACAGTTGTTCGGAAAGCTGCGGCGGAGCCAGCTTGTCGACAGTGTGCGCGGACCCGGCGGCGGTTACTGTCTGGCGCGGCCGATGGAGCGGATTTGCGTGGCCGACATCGTGCGCGCCGTCGACGAGGCGCTGGACGCGACGCAGTGCGGAGGAGGCGAGAATTGCAGGGACGAGGCGCGTTGCCTGACCCATGATCTGTGGGTGACCTTGAATCTCAAGATGTACGAATATCTGGAATCGGTGACCTTGTCCGATCTGGTTGGGAAACTTCTGAAAAACCCCGACGCCAGGGTTTCCTTGCTCAAGGATGCGCACCGTCAAAGGTCGCGCTCGCGCGGCAACGTGTTGCCGGCGCCGGTATGACAAAAATGGCAATGGTCTATTTCGATCACAACGCGACGACACCGGTCGATCCGATGGTGCTGGAGGCCATGTTGCCGTGGCTTTCGGGGCAGTTCGGCAATGCGTCCAGCCGGCATGAATATGGCCGGGCGGCGCGCAAGGCGGTTGACGAAGCACGCGACAGGGTCGCCGCCGCGGTTGGAGCCCATGCCACGGAAATTGTTTTCACCGGTGGAGGATCGGAAGCGGACAACCTGTTCATCAAGGGCGCGGCCGCCTTCCTGAAACCGGGGATGATCGCTATCAGCCCCGTCGAGCATCCCGCCGTGATCAAATCGGTGGAGCAGCTTGCGCGGCGCGCCTGGCGACTGCATCGGCTGGCTGTCGATGCCAAAGGACGCATCGACGAGGCGGATTATCGGCAAACCTTGTCGGCCGGCCCAAGGCTGATATCGGTGATGTTGGCCAACAACGAGACCGGGGTATTGCAGAATGTTGCGACGCTGGCGGATGCAGCCCAGGCTTGCGGGGCTGTTTTCCATACCGACGGCGTGCAGGCGCTGGGCAAGATTCCGATCGATTTTCGCTCACTGAACGCTTGCGGGGTCAATGCGCTGGCCTTGTCGGCGCACAAACTCGGCGGCCCGAAAGGCGTGGGCGCGCTGGTGGCGGACAAGCGGATCGAAATCGAGCCGCTGATTGCTGGCGGCGGGCAGGAGCGCGGCCTGCGTTCGGGTACGGAAAACGTCGCGGCGATTGTCGGCTTCGGCGTGGCGTGCGAGCTGGCGGTTCAGCATCTGGCGGAACGGTCGTCCCGGCTGACCGCTTTGCGGCAAAGGCTGGAAGAGGGTTTGAGCGCCATGGGGGCGACGCTCTTCGGCGCTGGCGCGGACCGCGTGCCGAATACGGTCTGTTTTGCGATCGCGGGATTCGACGGTGAAACCCTGATCATGCATCTGGATCGTGCCGGTTATGCGCTGGCCAGTGGCGCCGCGTGTTCGAGCGCCGATTCGGAGCCGTCGCATGTCCTCACGGCCATGGGGGTGCCCAATGGCCTGGCGCGTGGCGCGGTGCGGGTCAGCTTTGGGTCGGGCAATACGCAGGAAGAGGTCGATGCTTTTCTTGTCGCATTGCGCGACACAACGACGAAATTGCGACAATTGAATACAACTTTTTGAACGGAGTCAGAAAATGTTGAAACTGCCGATCTATCTGGATAACTCGGCGACCACGCCGGTCGATCCGCGCGTGGCGGAAAAGATGATTCCCTATCTCACCGAGAAATTCGGCAACGCGGCGTCGAGCTCGCACTCTTACGGCTGGGAGTCCGAAGCGGCGGTGAATGAAGCGCGCGAAGAAGTCGCGCGGCTGTTCAACGCCGATCCCAGGGAAATCGTCTGGACATCGGGCGCGACGGAATCCGACAACCTGGCCATCAAGGGGGCTGCATATTTTTATGCGGGCAAGGGCAAGCACCTCATCACCGTAAAGACCGAGCACAAAGCCGTGCTGGATACCTGCCGCGAACTTGAACGGCATGGCTTCGAGGTGACCTATCTCGACGTGCGGGAAAACGGCCTGATCGATCTGGAAGTTTTCAAGGCGGCGCTACGGCCGGACACCATTCTGGTTTCGGTGATGTTCGTCAATAACGAGATCGGCGTGATCCAGCCGATCGCGGAAATCGGCGAGATTTGCCGTGACAAGGGCATCATTTTCCACGTTGATGCGACGCAGGCGAGCGGCAAGGTGGTGATCGATCTGGCTGTCCTGAAAATCGACCTGATGAGCGTTTCGGCGCACAAGGTCTATGGGCCGAAAGGCATCGGCGCGCTGTATATCCGGCGCAAGCCGCGCGTCCGGCTGGAAGCGCAGATGCACGGCGGCGGGCACGAGCGGGGTTTCCGTTCCGGCACGCTGGCGACGCATCAGATCGTCGGCATGGGCGAGGCATTTCGTCTTGCGCGTCTGGAGATGGGCGCTGAAAATGAGCGCGTCCGCCTGTTGCGCGACCGTCTGCTCAAAGGGATTTCGGACATCGAGCACGTTTATGTCAATGGCGATCTGGAACAACGCATTCCGCATAACCTCAACGTCAGCTTCGCGTATGTCGAAGGCGAATCGATGATGATGGCGATCAAGGATCTGGCGGTTTCTTCCGGGTCGGCGTGCACCTCGGCGTCGCTTGAACCGTCCTATGTGCTGCGCGCCCTCGGGCGCGACGATGAACTGGCGCACAGTTCGATCCGTTTCACGATCGGGCGCTTCAACACGGAAGAGGAAATCGATTTCGCGGTGAAACTGCTGCGCGAGAAGCTTGGCAAGCTGCGTGAGCTGTCCCCATTGTGGGAAATGGTGCAGGAAGGCGTCGACCTGAATACGGTTCAGTGGGCGGCGCATTAACCAGAAACAGACAGAGACAGGAACAAGACTATGACATATAGCGAAAAAGTGCTCGATCATTACGAGAATCCGCGTAACGTGGGTTCGTTCGGCAAGAACGAGGACGGCGTGGCGACGGGCATGGTGGGCGCTCCGGCGTGCGGCGATGTGATGAAACTACAGATCAAGGTAGGCAAGGACGGCGTAATCGAAGACGCCAAATTCAAGACCTATGGCTGCGGTTCGGCCATCGCCTCGTCGTCGCTGGTGACCGAATGGGTCAAGGGCAAGACGCTGGATCAGGCGCTGACCATCAAGAATACCCAGATTGCCGAGGAACTGGCCTTGCCTCCGGTCAAGATTCATTGCTCGATTCTGGCGGAGGACGCCATCAAGGCGGCTGTCGCCGATTACCGGCAAAAACAGGGCGGCAAATAGGCTGCCGATTTTGAGATTTTGAATACGTCTGGAAGAGGAGAAACGCAAATGGCGGTGACATTAACCGAGAATGCGGCAAAGCACGTTGCAGGATACCTGCAAAAGCGTGGTAAAGGGATCGGCCTGCGCCTGGGCGTGCGCACCAGCGGATGTTCGGGTGTGGCGTACAAACTGGAATTTGCCGATGTGGCGGAATCGGATGACATCGAATTCGAATCGCATGGCGTCAAGGTGCTGGTTGACACCAAGAGTTTGCCGTACCTCGATGGAACGGAGCTGGATTACACCCGTGAAGGTTTGAACGAGGGATTCCGCTTTAATAATCCGAACGTTAAGGATGCCTGTGGTTGCGGCGAGAGTTTCAGCGTGTGATTTTCCCTCCCCCTCTCCCCCAACCCCGATATTCCCGGTGAAAGGGCGATGACGTGATTTCTGCGCTGGATGAAATCCATTTCGGGTCCGATCATTTCACTCTTTTCGGCCTGAGTCCGCTTTTCCGGATTGATTCGCCGGCGCTGGACGAGCGTTTCCGGGAACTTCAGGCGCGTGTGCATCCCGACCGTTTCGCGCATGCCGGAGAACAGGAACGCCGCGTCTCGCTGCAATGGTCCACGCGCGTCAACGAGGCTTACCAGATCTTGAAGAATCCCTTGTCGCGCGCGCAGTATCTGTTGGGCCTGGCGGGGCAGGGCGTGGATAAGGAGAACAACACGGCGATGCCGCCAGAATTTCTGATGGAACAGATGGAGTGGCGCGAAGCGGTTGCCGAGGCGAGACAGGGGCGCGAAGTTGGCGAGCTGGAGCAGTTGCATCATCGCGTCAAGCTGTGGATGAACAAGCGTTACGATGAACTGGCTGAACTGATCGATGACCGGCGCGACTACGCGATGGCGGCGGATTGTATCCGGCGGCTGATGTTTCTCGAAAAGTTGCTGGCTGAAATTGACAACGGAATAGCAGCTCTCGAAGCGTGATAGTGTGATTCCGCAGTATTTTATGTAGACTGGAATTTCATGGCACTTCTGCAAATTGCCGAACCTGGAGAATCGGCGGCGCCGCATCAGCACAAGCTGGCTGTGGGCATTGATCTTGGAACCACCAACTCGCTGGTCGCCACCGTGCGTAGCGGTCAGGCGGCGGTTTTGAGCGATGAGCTAGGCCGGCCCCTGTTGCCGTCGATTGTGCGCTATCGCCCCGACGGGACGACGAGCGTCGGTTACGAAGCGCAGGCGGAACAGACGCGTGATCCGCGCAACACAATCGCCTCCGTCAAGCGTTTCATGGGACGTGGACTCAAGGATATTATCTATCGCGAAGTCATTCCCTATGAATTCCAGGATTCGCCGGGCATGGTACGGCTGAAGACGGTGGCCGGCATGAAAAGTCCGGTCGAGATTTCCGCCGAAATCCTGCGCACGCTTCGCCTGCGCGCCGAGCAGTCGCTGGGCGGCGAACTGCTCGGCGCGGTGATTACCGTTCCGGCGTACTTTGACGATGCGCAGCGTCAGGCGACCAAGGACGCGGCCCGTCTGGCGGGCATTTCCGTGTTGCGCCTGCTCAACGAGCCGACCGCGGCGGCGATTGCTTATGGGCTGGATAACGCCGCGGAAGGCGTTTACGCAGTCTATGACCTGGGGGGCGGAACCTTCGATATCTCGATTCTCCGCTTGTCGCGCGGCGTTTTTGAAGTCCTGGCGACGGGGGGCGATTCGGCCCTGGGCGGCGACGATTTCGATCAACGCATCTTCTGCTGGATTCTCGAAGAGGCCAGACTCAAACCCTTGTCCGCCGAGGATGCGCGCCTGCTGCTGACCTGCGCGCGCGAAGCCAAGGAATACCTGAGCGCTCATGGCGTGGCGCCGATCAACGCGCGTCTGGCTAGCGGTGAATTGGTCGAGCTCGAACTCTCCACACAGGTGTTTACCGAAATCACCCGCACGCTGGTGACCAAGACCCTCCAGCCGGTCAGGAAAGCCTTGCGCGATGCGGTTTTGGCGGTTGCGGACATCAAGGGCGTGGTGATGGTCGGCGGCGCGACGCGCATGCCGCAGATTCAGCGCGCTGTCGGCGAGTTTTTCCAGCGCGAGCCCCTGAATAACCTCGATCCCGACAAAGTGGTGGCGCTTGGCGCGGCGACGCAGGCCAATCTGCTGGCCGGCAACCGCAATGCGGGGGACGACTGGCTGCTGCTCGATGTCATTCCGCTTTCACTTGGCATCGAGACGATGGGCGGTCTGGTGGAAAAGCTGATCGTGCGCAATTCCACGATTCCGGTCGCGCGCGCCCAGGAATTCACCACCTTCCGGGATGGGCAGACGGCGATGGCGCTGCATGTCGTGCAAGGCGAGCGCGAGTTGGTGACCGATTGCCGTTCGCTGGCGCGTTTCGAACTGCGCGGCATTCCGCCGATGGTGGCCGGCGCGGCGCGCATACGGGTGACTTTCCAGGTCGATGCCGATGGCTTGCTGGCCGTGACAGCCCGCGAACAGACCTCCGGCGTGGAAGCCAATATCGTGGTGAAACCTTCGTATGGCCTGTCGGACGATGAAATCGCCAACATGCTCAAGGACTCGCTGACCCATTCGAAGGACGATGCGCTCCGGCGCGCCCTCAAGGAAGCGCAGGTCGAGGCGCAGCGTCTGATTGAGGCTGTCCAGTCGGCTGTAAAGAGCGATCGCGATTTGCTGACCGACGATCAGCACGCGGTAATTGAAACCGCGATGGCCCGCTTGCAGGCGGCGGCGCTGGGCGAGGACCGCCACCAGATTTCATTGGCGATGAACGAGCTTGAAGCGCGGACGAGCGCCTTTGCCGCCAGTCGCATGGACAAGACGATCCGGCAAGCCATGACCGGGAAACGGATCGAGGATATCGCCATCCCTGACGCTGAAGTTGAGAAGACGGAGAAGCGTACATGACGCAAATCATCGTATTGCCGCATCTTGAGGTTTGTCCGGAAGGCGCGGTCATCGAGGCGAAGGAAAACGAATCCATCTGCCAGAACCTGATCGACAACGGGGTTTTTATCGAGCACGCCTGCGAAATGTCCTGCGCCTGCACGACCTGTCACATCATCGTCCGGGAAGGATTCGAAGAACTGACGCCCTCCGGGGAAGAGGAAGACGACCTGCTCGACAAGGCCTGGGGGCTGGAGCCCAATTCCCGGCTTTCCTGCCAGACCGTGGTCAACAAGACGCCGCTGGTTATCGAGATTCCCCGTTATTCGATTAACATGGCCAAGGAAGGAAAAAATGACGATTAAATGGACAGATGTCAGCGAAATTGCCATTGGGCTCTCTGAAGCGCATCCGGACGCCGATCCGGGCAAAGTGAATTTTGTCGATCTGATGCGCTGGATTGCGGTCCTGCCAGATTTTGCCGACGATCCCCGGCATTGCAACGAAAAAATCCTTGAAGCCGTTCAACAGGCGTGGATGGATGAAGCAGAGTAAGTAACAGTGCTTATTTCCACCTTCGTCATTCCTTTGCCCGCTGGAATTCAGAAATTTGATGAACGTACGGGGTCCCGGCGATCAAAGGGACGACGGAATATTGAGCGTCATTGTGTCAACACTTAAACAGAAAAACGCGCTGGCTGCTTTTTCCAGGTCCATTCATCAACGGAGGTTTTGAACGTGTATCGCGTGTTATTTGTTTGCATGGGCAATATATGCCGTTCGCCTGCCGCTGAAGCCATCATCCGAACCCTGGCCGGGAAAGCCGGCTTGTCGCGTTTTCTGGAAGTCGATTCGGCCGGCACACACGCCTACCATGACGGCGAGCGGCCGGACCCCCGCATGTGTAAGGTGGCGGCGAAGCGCGCCTATGATCTCAAGGGCTTACGCGCCAGGCGGCTGGTCAATGAAGATTTCTTGCGCTTTGACCTGATTCTGGCGATGGACAACCAGAACCTGGACTACCTGCGGCGGAAATGCCCGACCGGGTTCCACGACAAGTTGGGGCTTTTTATCGATTACGCCAGGGAAACCGGAGAAGAAGAAATTCCCGACCCCTACTATGGCAACGCGGAAGGATTCGAACGGGTGCTTGATTTGTGCGAGGCGGCCGGCGAGGGGTTAATCAAAGTTATTGCGCCTCTCGCCAGGGAAGGAGCCCGGTTTTAGCGACGTATCGATCATCAGCTTGCTTTTGCTCCAGTCATGTATTACCTTTAATACAAATTTTCTCTCGGGAAGCGCATCATGACCACTACCGTTCGTTTACCACTGCGTGTCGAAGAGGCGCTGACAACGTATTGCGTCAACACCCGGCGCAGCAAGTCGGAAGTCATCATTGATTCGCTGGAGCGTTTTTTCAGCGAAGAGAACGCCGGAAAAGAGGCGCGGACGCCGTATGAACTCGCCGTATCCGCCGGTTTCATCGGCGCGCTGGAACTGGACGAAAACGCCGCCTCCGAGAGCCGGGTGCGCATCCGGGCGAAACTCGCGGAAAAACACAACAGGCCTTTGGTCCCGGATTGATGACAAATCCTGCACAGACCGTTTTTCGTAGAGGCGGCCCCTTGTGGGTGCCCGGAATGACCGTGGAGCCGAAACCGGGCAGGCACAGGGGGTGGGAGCGAGGAATTCGCGGAGCCTGCTCCGCGCTCGCGGAACGGGCCGGCTGTGCAAAGCCGGCACTCCTCCTGCCTTTACAAGGGGGTTGTCATCAGTCTGAGGCCTCTGGCCCAGTCGTAATTATTCGTAGCAACTCGTAATGGAAATCCTGCTGGTCGATACCGGCCCTCTGGTCGCGCTGGCAAACCGACGTGATCACCATCATGTGGCCTGCGTCGAGCGCTTCAAAGACTATCGCGGTCGCCTGCTCACCACCTGGGCGGTGCTGACGGAGTTCTCCCATCTCTGCGCTTCGGTTGAGGCCAGCCTGCCGTTTTATCGCTGGATCGAAAAAGGCGGTCTGGAATTGTTGCCTCTGGGGCGTGACGAACTGGTCGCCATGATCGACTGGATCGAGTGTTACGCCGATCAGCCCATGGATCTGGCCGACGCCTCGCTCGTCATCGCTGCCCTGAAAACCGGCTGCACCCGAATCTGGACATTGGACCGACGGGATTTTGAAACCTACCGCCTGCCGGGACGCAAGCAGTTTGAATTGGTCTGAAAGGGATGCAAGTCCGATTCTGCCGCTGGCGGGTTTATCCCCTTTTCAGAGCGATTTCGATTCAAATAGATGTAATTTCATCGTCATTTCCGCGAAGGCGGGAATCCAGTACGTTTTTTCAGCCAGAATGGCTGCAAATCGAAGAATGGCAACGCGTTGCGTTGGAAAGGACATTCTGGATTCCCGCCTTTGCGGGAATGACGTAGAAATAGTCTACATGGGTTATGATGAGCGAAGCGATCAAGTTTGTAGCCCGCGTAGCTTGGGTAAGCAAAGCGTAACCCGACAAACGTAAATAAGCGGCGCTTTGCGCCGGAAGATACGACCGTCGGGATGCGCCGCTTAGCGGCTTTCCCAACCTACGCTTGCTTAATTTATGAACGACTCCTATGCAGCCTCTGATAAGTCTCTTCAGAAATAGGACCTAAATTCTTGCATTCATGGCAGATTTTACAACTGGTAAGGAGTTTTCTATCTCCCCTAGATCCAGCAGCATATGAAATGTCCCATGCGTGAGCACATGCCTTAGTTGGATTAGGATGTTTCTTTAGTCGCTCTCTTTCTCCTTGTTGTTCCTCAGGCGAAAGTTTATCAAACCAATCATCATACTCCTTAATATATTTGGCCTGTAATTCCTTATCTTCGGGCCAGGGCTATTGCATACGCAGATGTCGTAAACAGTTGAAATAAAACGTTTACATTCAAGCGGTTATGACGTAGTATTGTAAACCCTAAGCCAATCTGGTTTACTCTCGATTTTTATCGGGAGGCGTCA
>BNUC01000017.1 GCA_025997075.1 Betaproteobacteria bacterium
TTGTGTGGGTACGGCGATGCTTTGGTCGGTCAGCGCCGAACCGCCGAAGGCGGCGAGATCAAGGCGCATGACCCGGTGTTCCCTGGCGCCGAGCGCCTGCGCGACACGACTGGCGGCTTCAAGCTCGACGCGATGGCGTTGACCGTAGTCGAGCGACAGACAGTAGCAGTCGAACCCGGTGTCGCGGGCGATGGCCAGGCTGGTGGCCGAGTCAAGTCCTCCGGAAAGCAGGACAATGGCGCGGCGCGGGGAAGCGATGGATGGAGGAGTGTTCATGGAATTTACGCTGTTTCCCTGGGAAACAGTTTTGAATCGCGGATTATTCGTCGATCAGTTCCGATA
Organism: Betaproteobacteria bacterium; assembly: GCA_025997075.1. Classification (GTDB taxonomy): domain Bacteria; phylum Pseudomonadota; class Gammaproteobacteria; order Burkholderiales; family Rhodocyclaceae; genus Propionivibrio. Next base: position 343 of record BNUC01000017.1, read on the forward strand.
GTTCGCGGTCGAACAGCGCCTGATCGCCCAGATTGAGTTCGACGAGACGGCGCAAGTGAGTGACGCTGTCAAGGTCCATGGTCAGAAAGAGCAGGCCGGCGTAACGGCCTTCCACATGGACGATGCGCGCTTCCATGGTGATTTCGGCGAACATTTCGAGTTTCACGCGCAGCTCACAGGCGGCCTGCTCCGCTATCGTGATTCCGGCGGGCAGGCGAACCAGCGCGCCTTTCAACGAAAGGTCGAAGATGGACACTCCGAACGTCTGATCGGGAAAGATCAGTGTCGCGGAGGCTTGGAAAGCTATACGAGAATACTTGCGGCGTTCTTGGCCCATGGCGGTAGTCTTGAGGGGCGAGTCATTTGCCGTGTATGTTACCCCAAAGTAGCTTGTGTAGTTGCAACTGAAAACGTACCGGCAGACGATCGGCAAGAATCCATTCCGCCAGATCCCTGGGATCGAGCGCATCCTGCACAGGGGAAAAGAGGATCGGACAGCGCTGATCGAGGCGATGCCCGGTGATGGTCTGCTTTGCCCATTCATAGTCGGCGCGGCTGGTCAGCACGAATTTGAGTTCGTCGCGCGGAGTCAGCAGCGGGATGTTAGACCAGCGATTGCGTTCCGACTCGCCCGAACCCGGCGCTTTCAGGTCGACAATGCGCGATACGCGCGGATCAACCTCGGCGATGTCCAGCGCGCCGGAGGTTTCGAGCGAAACATCGTAACCCGCATCACAGAGCGAGACGAGCAGGAGCAGACAGTTTTTCTGGGCAAGCGGCTCTCCGCCCGTAACGCAAACCTGCCGGACGCCGTACCCGGAAACCCTGTCGAAAATCGTCGCCAGGGGCATGGACTGACCGCCGGTGAAAGCATACCCGGTGTCGCACCACACGCAACGCAAGGGGCAACCCGTCAGACGGACGAAAACGCTAGGCAGACCCATGCGCGAAGCCTCGCCCTGCAGCGAATAAAAAACCTCGCTGACACGCAGCGAGGGCGATTCCAGAGACTCGCCCATCCGGCTATTTTTTCAGGCGCTGCCTGGCCGTGGTGGCCGCGCCACTGTCCGGGTATTTGATGAGCACGGCTTCCAGCGTGGTACGGGCGCTCTTGGCGTCGCCCAGCTCTTGCTGGCAGGAAGCCACACCAATCAGCGCATCCGCCGCGCGCGGGTTTTGCGGCCACCTGGCGACGACCACGCGGTAAACGTCGATGGCCCGTTTACAGTCGCGCTGAGCCGTCAGCGCATTACCCTGCCAGTAATAGGCGTTCGGCGTCAATGTACTCTCGGGATAGCCTTTGGCGAATGCTTCGAAGGCGGCGGCCGATTCCTTGATTTTGTTAGCCTTGAAGAGATTCAGCGCGGCCTCGTATTCGCGTGTTTCAGCCGCCGAATCGGCGGACGGCGTGTTCGTGCCGTTGGAGATGGTCGAAGCATCACCCTCTTCTCCGGGAGCGAGTATTCCCGCCTGCGAGGATAACCTCGTTTCGAGCTTGCGCATGCGCTCGTCGAGATCGACGTAAAAATCCTGCTGACGCTTCCTGGTGGATTCCAGTTCGTACTGGAGCGTTTCCACCTGACCGCGCAGCTTGGCGTTTTCCTCGCGCAGGGACTGGATCTGGTTAACCAGATCGATCTGCGCCCTGGATAAAGTATCGACACGCTCATTGAACTTGATCTTCAGATCATCGATCAGCCGTCGGGCTTCATCGTCGTCGAACAATCCCGCGTGCGCCTGCTGCGTGCCGAACACCGCCAGCAACAGGAAGATCGCGGGAATGGCCCGGCGAATACTCAGGCTGCACAGACAGCGCAAGCGGCCCGCCGGCATTTCAGAACTCCCCACTGTAGAGCAAGTCGCCACGGCGGTTTTCGGACCAGGCGGCTTCGTTCTGACCAAGGTTCTTCGGTTTTTCCTCGCCGAGGCTGACCGATTCGACCTGTTCCTCCCGCGCGCCGAGCAGAACCAGTTGTTTTTTGATCGCGTCGGCGCGCTTCTGACCAAGCGCCAGATTGTATTCGCGGCTGCCGCGGTCATCCGTGTTGCCCTGGATCAGCATCCTGAACTGGCGGTTATTGGTCAGGAACTTGGCGTGGGCGGTGACCAGATCGCGGTATTCGGGCCTGATGTCGAACTTGTCGTAGTCAAAATAGATACTGCGCCTGGACAGGATACTTCTCGGATCGGTCAGTTCGGGCGGCAGCCTGCGGCTATCCACGCCGTTGGCGGTAACGGTGGCGACATCGCCGCCGCTAGTGCTGCGAGAGTCGACCGGAGCGGCGTCCTGCTCCGCGTCCGGAGTCGAACTGCAGCCAGCCATCAGAAGAACGAGAAGTGTTGGGATGATGAAGCGTTTCATGCGTGAATCTCCAGCGTCAATAAAAAATCCGGTTATTGGGAAGGTCCTACCGACGGTAGGGGCCCCAGGCTGGCTCACGGACATCGCCGGCCGAGATGGAAAGGCGTTGCTTGATGCGGCCGTCGACCGACACGGCCGAGAGCACACCGCGACCACCGACTTCGGTGGCGATCAGAATCATACGGCCGTTGGGCGCGAACGACGGGGATTCATCTTTCGTCGAATCGGTCAGCACCTGCACCTGGCGGCTGGCCAGATCCATCACGGCCAGCCGGTACGAACCCTCGCGCCGGGTGATGAAAGCCATCGTCTTGCCGTCGGGCGAGATACGCGGAGAAACGTTGTAATTACCCTCGAAAGTGATGCGCTGAACGTCGCTGCTGCCCAGACGGTTACAATAGATTTGCGGGCTGCCGCCGCGATCGGAAGTGAAATAAAGCGTCTGTCCGTCGGGGGTAAAAAACGGTTCGGTATTGATGGAAGAACTGTTGCCCAGGCGCTGCGCGCCGGAACCATCGGAGTTGATCAGGAAAATCTGCGAGCCGCCTTCCTTGGACAGCGTGACCGCCAGCCTGCGGCCATCGGGCGACCAGGCCGGCGCCGAGTTGGAGCCCTTGAAATTGGCAATCACGATGCGCTGTCCGCTGACCAGCGAATGCGCGTAGATCACCGGCTTCTTGTTCTCGAACGAAACATAGACCAGGCGCGAGCCGTCGGGCGACCAGCTCGGCGAAATGATCGGCTCGCGGGAAACCAGCGCCGCCTGCGCGTTCTGGCCGTCGGCGTCGGCGATATGCAATTCGTAGCGGGCAGCGCCGCTCTTGACGACGTAGGCGATGCGCGTGGAAAAGACGCCGGGTTCGCCAGTCAGCTTTTCGTAAATGAAATCGGCGATACGGTGTCCGGCGGCGCGCAGCATGTTCGGCGAGCTTGTCAAAGCCTCGCCGCCGAGCGGTGTTTGCCGGGCGATGTCGTAAAGCTGGAAACGCGCTTCCAGCCGCCCTCCGCTGCCGGCTTGCACGCTGCCGGCGGCGAGAGCATCCGCCTCGCGATTTTTCCAATCATCGAATACCGGGCTGGTCTTTTCGGTCATCGAAATGCCGGAAGTATCGAGCATGCGAAACATGCCGCTCCGATCCAGGTCGCCGCGCACGACACTGGTCAGGGCGCGGGCGGAAGCCAAGTCACCGCCAAAATCGGTAATGGCGATGGGAATCCGGTTGGCACCGGCGCCGGTGATTTCGATGGTCAGTTCGGCGCGCGCGGGCGTCAGCGAAAGGAAAAGCAGAGCCAGAACACTGTTTGCGATCAGGCCCAATCCGTGTAACGAGAGCGAAGGTCGAAGCATGGAGCGCGAGCTTTCAAAAAAGATGGATGATTATATGCCTTGATACGCCAAGGGGTTGTAACGGAAGATAATTTTTAATCCTCGCCGGAAAATGCTTATTCATCGTAGGGCTGATAAGGGATATTCAGGTCACGCTCAAACAGGCTCCGGTCATCGGGCAATGGCAGAGGGCTGGATTTTCGAATTGCGCGCACGATGGCTTCGTCCAATGCCCTGTTACCGCTGGATTGGCTGATCCTGACATCGCCGACAATTTCGCCCGTGGGAAGCTGGATCACCTTGAAAACGGCTTTTGGATTGCCACTGATGTTAGGCGGCAGGACGATGTTACCCTTGATCTTGTTACGAATCTTGGCCTGGTAGGCCGCCAGGCCGCGCGCGCGCGCCGCTGCCGCCTCTCTGGCCCGTATTCCACTGATTTCCGCATCCGCGCCGCCCATCATAGCCTGCAAATCTCTTTGTCGTTGCGCTTCCCGCTCGGCCTGTTTCCGCAGATTTTCAAGCCTTGCCTTTTCCAGACGTTCCTTCTCCAGGCGTTCTTTCTCCCGGCGTTCCTTTTCCAGACGTTCTTTCTCCAGGCGTTCCTTCTCCAGGTGTTCCTTTTCCAGACGCTCTTTCTCCAGGCGCTCCTTCTCCAGCCGTTCCTTTTCCAGACGCTCTTTCTCCAAACGCTCCTTCTCCAGACGCTCCTTTTCCAGACGCTCTTTCTCCAAACGCTCCTTCTCCAGGCGTTCCTTTTCCAGACGCTCTTTCTCCAAACGCTCCTTCTCCAGGCGTTCCTTTTCCAGACGCTCTTTCTCCAAGCGCTCCTCTTCCAGACGCTCCTTCTCCAGGCGCTCTCTCTCCAGGCGTTCATTTTCCAGGCGTTCCTGTTCCTTCCTCTTCTCTTCTTTTATGACAATATCCGGATCGACCGGCGGCGGAGGAGGCGGCGGTTCGACCTTGGGTTCAGGAGGTGGCGGAGGGGGGGGAGGCGGGGGTGGTTCGGGCTCAGGCTCCGGAGGAGGTGGTGGTTCAGGTTCCGGTTCCGGCGGTGGAGGTGGCGGCGGTTCGGGTTTGTTGATCGCGACCGGCGCGGGCGCGCTCCGCCAGACTTCCACGGCAATCGTCGAAGGCGCCTGGCTTTTCCATTGGACGCCAAAAAACAGCGCGCCAAGCAGCGCCACGTGAACAAGCACCGACAACACCAGCGCCGCAACGTTGGTTTTCTCTTCGGAGGAAAGCGGAGAAAGTTGTTCCACTGTTTACCTGTATACGACCTGCTTACTTGCCGATCGGCTGGACAAGAAGACCGATGCGCTCAACCCCCTGACGCTGGAGTTCGTCCATGACCTGGAGCACGGCTTCGTATTTGACGTTCTTGTTGCCGACGATCAACACCGGCCGCCTGGAGTCCCTGGCCTGCGCATTTTTGATCGCATCCGCAAGTTCTTCACGGATCAGGGGAGTTTCCCCGCTTTTGTCCATCAGCGACAGCGACGCATCTTCCCTGATGATAACCTGCAAGGCGTCGGCCGGCGCCTGCGAGGCTTTTCCGACCGACGGAACGTCGATGCTGGCGGTGGTCATCATCGGCGCGGTCACCATGAAGATGACCAGCAGCACGAGCATGACATCGATATAGGGAACGACGTTGATTTCGTTTTTCAGGCGACGTTGACGCATATTTCCTCCCGCCTAGCGCATCTGGCGTTGCAGGATGTTGGAGAACTCTTCCATGAACGATTCGAAGCGCGTAGCCAGGCGATCGATTTCATGCGAGAAGCGGTTGTAGGCGACGACGGCCGGAATGGCGGCGAACAGACCGATGGCGGTAGCCACGAGCGCTTCGGCGATGCCCGGCGCGACGGCCGACAGCGTGGCCTGGCCGACGTTGGACAGACCACGGAACGAATGCATGATTCCCCATACCGTGCCGAACAGTCCGACGTAGGGGCTGACCGATCCGACCGAAGCGAGAAAGGCAAGGTGCGAGTCGATGTTGTCTACCTCGCGTTGGTAAGTGGCGCGCATGGCGCGGCGCGAACCGTCGATGACATCTTTCGGGTCAAGGTTTTTCTGACTGCGCAGCTTGGCGAATTCGCGGAAGCCGGCTTCGAAAATGCGTTCCATGCTGCCCGTGCCATGACGGCGGTTGTTGACCGCGCTCTGATACAGGCTGGTGAGGTCGCCGCCGCTCCAGAAATCGCGTTCGAACTGTTCAGTCTGCGCCTTGGTCTCCCGGACGGCAAACCATTTGCGAAAGATGTAATACCAGGACATGAAGGAAACACCAGCCAGGATAAGCATGACGAACTGGACAACCGCGCTGGCGTTGAGAATCAAATGAAGGATGGAAAGATCTTGCGAGACGTTCATTGGATGGCTTCCAGTTGAGCCCGCATCGCGGCGGGAATGGAGACGATTTTCAACTGCCCGGAACCTGTCTTGATACTGACGCAGACGATCTGGACCTTGCCGCTGGCCAGTTCCTCCCAGCTTTCGCCATCTTGCCCATCTTGCGAAAGTTTGCGCCGGACATGCTGACGGAAAAAGATCTGCGAGCGCGTGATTTTCTCGACTTCGAGACTGACCGTGAGCAGATCGTCGAGACGGGCAGGTTTCAGACAGTCCAGGTTGACGTTACGCACGACGAAAGCGATGCCGGCGTCGCGCAGCAGTTCAGACTGGATGAAGCCGGCTGAACGCAGCCATTCGGTACGGCAACGTTCGAGGAGCTTCACGTAATTGGCGTGATACACCACGCCGCCCGCATCGGTATCCTCGTAATAAATACGAAAGGGAAAGGTGAAGGCGTTGGGTTTCTGTTCGTGTTTCATGGGTGAATTATTTTAGTGCCACTTTAAATATTTTACTGTAAGAATACGCAGGGCAATTGCATGAATGCCATTGAAATGGAGGATGACACTTCCCGCGGAGTATGGCGATCCATCTTCCTCCCCCTCGTGGGGGAGGATGCCCCGAATTTTGGTAAAAGCGCAGGAGAGGGGGCGGCGGTTCAGTCCGCGTAGGGCGGAAAAGCGCAGCGCCTTCCGCCGAATGTACATACCTACGCATCCCGCTCTCCCGTTTGCATTTCGGCAAGTTCGCCTGCCCAATCCGCCGGATACAAACCCCGTCGCACATCACGATGAAATGATGAATAAGGCCAATCAACAACACGTTTTACCAGACCATGTTTCAGCGGGTTGATATACACATAATCCATATGCGCCGCGTAATCACGGTCATCGCGTATTGTGTGTTCCCAAAAACGCCGTTGCCAGAGGGCGCGTTCTCCTCTTTTTTTGCGTATCGGCGAAAGGGATTCCACTTTGGGGATTTGCCTGGCGAACGCAATCTTGATGATTTTCCATCGCGCCGAATAATTATCATCCCCAACAGGTAAGGTCCATACGCAGTGGGTGTGATCGGGCAAAACAACCCAGGCGTCGATATAAAAGGGCAAACGCTGTTGCGCCACGCCAACGGCTTCACGCAATATGTCGATATGCGTTGTCAGCAAGCGGCTATTGCGGCAAAGCAGGTTGACCGTGAAAAAATAAGTTCCCCCAGGGAGGCGGTGACGACGATAATCAGGCATGATCGTTATGGTCTTTTGAGAACATCCATTCGGCGGAAGGCGCTTCGCTTTTCCGCCCTACGCGGGCTCATTGTTTTATGGCATTTTATCGAGATTGCCAAAGTTCGCTTTGGATTTTTTGGGATGGGTTGTCAAGACCGAGATGGTGGTAGATGGCCGCCGTGGCGATCCGTCCGCGCGGTGTTCGCTGCAAGAAGCCCTGCTGGATCAGGAAAGGTTCAAGCACGTCCTCGATGGTATCGCGCGCTTCGCCGATCGCGGCGGCGAGATTATCCACGCCAACAGGTCCGCCGCCAAACTTGTCGATCACTGCGGAGAGCAGTTTGCGGTCCATGACATCCAGGCCGCCATGATCGACATCGAGCATCAATAAGGCTTCATCGGCGACCTCGCGGGTAATATGACCGTCAGCTTTGACTTCGGCGAAATCGCGCACCCGGCGCAACAGGCGATTAGCGATGCGCGGCGTACCGCGTGAGCGGCGGGCGATTTCCAAGGCGCCGACATCATCGATCGAGACCCGCAGCAACTGCGCGGAACGCGTGACGATGTACGTGAGTTCCTCGGGCGAGTAGAACTCCAGGCGGGCGACAATACCGAATCGATCGCGCAACGGATTGGTCAGCATGCCGGCGCGCGTGGTGGCGCCAACCAGGGTGAACGGCGGCAGGTCGAGCTTGACCGAACGCGCGGCCGGGCCTTCACCGATCATGATGTCGATCTGGAAGTCCTCCATCGCCGGGTAGAGGATTTCCTCGACGACCGGCGACAGACGGTGGATTTCGTCGATGAACAGCACATCATGCGGCTCAAGATTGGTAAGCATGGCCGCCAGATCGCCAGCGCGCTCGATCACCGGCCCGGAGGTCTGGCGCAGGCCGACGCCCATCTCGGTGGCGATGATGTGCGCCAGCGTCGTTTTGCCCAGCCCCGGCGGGCCGAACAGCAGCACATGGTCGAGCGTATCGTGACGGCGCTTGGCGGCTTCGATGAAAATCTCCAGTTGCTCGCGGATTTTGACCTGCCCGACGTAGTCGGCCAGACGCTTCGGGCGCAGCGCGCGCTCGATGGCGTCCTCCTGGGTCGATTTGGACTCGGGCGAAATCAGGCGATCGGGCGTCTCGTCACTGGAAGCGCTGAAGGAATCGGTTTCAATCATGGGAGGCGGGAGTGCTCTTCGTATTCGGTCAGTGCCAGCCACTCGCGGATCAGCACCCGGCCGAGGGCAAGCAGCATCGGGCCAAGGAACAGACCGATGAAACCGAAGACCATCACGCCGCCGAAGATGCCGACGACGATCAGCAACAGCGGCAGACTGGAGGTGCGCGAGATGAGGATCGGCTTGATGAAGTTATCCACGCTGCTGATGCCGAACATGCCCCACAGTAACATGAAGATGGCCCAACCGGTCTGACCGGTGTCATACAGCCACCAGGCCGCGCCAAGCCAGATCAGCGTGGCGCCGATCACCGGCACCATGGAAAAAATGAAAGTCATGAAGGTGAGCATGGCGACGCCGGGAACGCCGGCGATGAGGTAACCGAACATGGCGACGATCGCCTGGGCCGCCGCCGTGCCGACGATGCCGATCATGACGCTGGTAACCGTGGCCGCGGCCAGTTTCAGCATGCGCTCCCCAAGGTCGCCGGCCAGCTTTTGGCTGCCGTTGCGCAGGGCTTCCGCGTATTTTTCAGCGTCGCGGAAGATGAAGAAGGCGAAGAAAATCACCAATATCAACTGCAACAGCCCCTGGCCGAGAATCGATACAGTGGCGAGGGCCATCTTGCGTGTCGGATCGATCAACTGGCGCAGCAGGTTGTTCATTTCTTCCCGGCTGGCGGCAAGTTCATGCCAGTAGTTATCGATGATCTGGCCGGCGATGGGCAAATCGGACAGCCACTTGGGCGGATCGGCGGAAAGCCCTGCGTCCATGATGGGCCGCAGGTAACGCACCGCCGATTCGATGCCCTGGGCCAGCGTGCCGGAAAGCAGGGCCAGCGGCACAAGCAAGAGCAAGACCAGCAAGGCCGACATCACCAGCGCGGCCAGATTTCCGCGCCCCCGGCACAGCTTTAACACATATCCACGCAAGGGAGCGGTGGTTACGCAGATCACCACGGCGAACATCAGGGTGCCGGTGAATGGCAACAGCACCGCGATACAGCCGATCAACAAGAGCGCCACGATAGCGATCTGGATGATTTGTTTCTGGGCGGAAGTGATGTGTTTTTGCATTATGGCTTGGCGAGAAGTTTGAGGGCCTGGCGGATGCCGTCCGAGGTTGATAGATCGGGCGCCAGTTGTTTCATGACGGCGGCGGCTTCGCGATCATTGTATCCCAGTGCCAGCAGCGCATTGAGGGTATCGTGTCGGGCATCCTCAGCCGGGAGCTTGGCGGTCGGCAGGGCATCGGCCAGTTTGCCCTTGAGTTCGAGCAGCAGCCGCTCGGCCGTTTTTTTGCCGATGCCGGGAACCTTGACCAGCCGTCCGGCCTCTTGGCGGGCGATGGCCTGGGCGAGATCGGCGACGGACAGTCCCGAGAGCACGGCAAGCGCCGTGCGCGCGCCGACGCCCGAAATTTTCATCAACTGGCGGAAGGCGAAGCGTTCGGCCTCGGTGCCGAAGCCGTAAAGAAACTGGCCGTCCTCGCGGACGATGAAGTGCGTGAGCAGCGTGCTGGTTTCGCCCACCGCCGGTAGATTGAAGAAGGTGCTCATCGGCACATCGACCTCATAGCCAACACCGCGCACATCGATGAGCACCTGCGGCGGCGCCTTCTCCAGCAGAATTCCGGTCAAACGTCCAATCATTGCTCAGCCCTCATTCCCTTCGCCGGAATCATCCGGCCATTACGCATGCGAAACCCCTTTGTCGCCATCTGCCCTATCCCTTGCCCACCGTGCGCGTGGGCGATGGCGCAGGCCAACGCGTCGGCGGCGTCCGGACTGGGATTGCCCGACAAGGACAGCAAGCGGCGCACCATATGCTGCACCTGAATTTTATCCGCGTGTCCATTGCCGACCACCGCCTGCTTGACCTGCAAGGCGGTGTACTCCGCCACCTCCAGCCCACCCGCGACCAGCGCGGTGATCGCCGCTCCGCGCGCCTGACCGAGTAACAAGGTCGATTGAGGGTTAACGTTCACGAACACGATTTCGATGACAGCCTGCGCGGGTTTATAGTGTTCGAGCAATTCCCTGATACCCGCGAAAATGGCCCCCAGCCGCGCCGGCAAGGCATCCGCCGCGTCGGTCTTGATACAGCCGCTGGCCAGATAGCAGAGCTTGTTCCCCGTCTTTTCGATGATGCCAAAACCGGTCACGCGCAATCCGGGGTCGATACCCAGGATGCGGAGGGTGCTGTTGCTGTGCTTGATCGGATTCAAGGTCTGGACTCGTGTGTGATGAGGCATGTGATTAACGGGAAGTATACAGACTCCGGACTCGATTGGTATTCAAGAACGTGTGTGGAACGGGTGCGATTCAAACTGATGTGCAGGGATCCAATGGAAAAAGCAGTTAACCACGGCGACACGGCGGGCACGGCGAAAAGCAAAAAGCGAAAATCGTTTTTGTCTTTGCTTTTCGCCGTGCCCGCCGTGTCGCCGTGGTTAAAAAGGTTTTCATTTGCCCCTACATTCTCCGTGTTAACATTAATCCTTCCCCTCTCCTGCCCTTCGGGCATCCTCCCCCACGAGGGGGAGGAAGATGGATCGCCATACTCCGCGGGAAGTGTCGCCCTTCATTTCAATGGCATTCATGCAATTGCCCTGGTGTGTGGAATCCCGTACTCGGCAAAACACAGTTTCTGATTTTTCGCATGACGTCAGGCATTGGCCTATCGAGCGGGAGATTGAATAATCCTGTTTTTCAATGCCTTAATATTTTTGTACGTCCGCTTTTCCGGGAACGGAATTTGCATGGGCTTCGCTCAGGATGTGCTTTCGTCATTCCGCTGCATGACGGTCGTTCCATCCGGAAGTGGCGAAAGATGGGCGCGGGTCGCATAATCGCGCCTTATATCGGACGGAATATATGCGCATGGAACCTCTGTTTTTCCCCCATTCCGGCCGGACCTGGTTCGGGTTCGGGTTGCGCCTGCTCGCGGCGCTGGTCGCCTGCGTGCTGGCCGGTTGGGGCATGTACAAGGTTTTTTTCGCGTGGCAGCTCGATTTGCTGTCCGGGAAGTCGCAGCATAACATCGGCTTCTACCGCATGAGCCTGGATACCCTGTTGTCGCGCAACGAGTCCCTGCCGCGCATCCTCGCGCTGGAGGACCGGCTGAAGGAACTGCTGCGCGCACCGGCCGACCCCGCGCGGCTGGAGGCGACAAACAATTACCTGCTGGAAGTAAAGAACAGAGGCGGCCTCAATGCGGTTTTTCTGATGGACAGGGACGGATTGACCCTGGCGGCCAGCAATTTCGGCCGTCCGGGCACTTTCGTCGGACACAACTACGGCTTCCGTCCCTACTTTCAGGCCGCGATGAAAGGCCAGTTTGGAATTTTCTACGGGGTGGGCGCGACGACGGGCGAGCCGGGTTATTTTATCGCCGCGCCCATCAGGGGAGAGGAGAACGAAGCCATCGGCGTGGTCATCGTGAAAATCAGCCTGGAGGATTTCGAGGGGTCGCTGGTGCGCAACGGCGACCCGGTGCTTTTGGCCGACTCCAACGGCGTGGTGTTCCTGGCTTCGGCGCCGGAACTCAAATATCGCTTGTTGGCGTCGCTGGAAGCCGGCGCGCTGGCGGAAATCGACGTGTCGCGCCAGTATGGCGCCCAGCCGCTGCGCCTGCTCGATATGGACCTGCGCATGCGGGACGGCGGGCCGCATTACCTGCGGGTTAAGCTGCCGGGCAAGCCGGATGAGGACTACCAGGCGCATTCGGTGCTGGTGGGACGCCCCGGATGGACCATTATCCTGCTGACCCAGACGCGCCAGGAGCAGCAAAGCGCGATGCTCGCGGGCGTGGCGGCGGGCCTGGCCGTGGCCTTTGTCCTGTCGCTGGTGATTTTCTTCCGGCTGAACGCCCGGCGCTACACGGAGAGACGCCAAGCCGAAGCGGCCTTGCGCCAGGCGCACGCCAGTCTGGAGGCGCGCATCGCGGAGCGCACGGAAGATCTGACGGCAACCAATGTTTCGCTCGAAGAAAAAGTGGCGGCCCTGAAGACGACGGAAAACATTCTGCGCGAAACCCGTGATACGGCGGTGCAGGCGGGGAAACTGACGGTTCTCGGGCAGATGGCGGCGGGAATCACTCATGAAGTCAACCAGCCCTTGACGGCCTTGCACACCTTCACCGACAACGCCGTCAATCTGCTCGAACTCGGGAAACTGGACGAGGTGCGCGAGAATCTCGGCCTGATTCAGCAGATGGCCCGGCGCATGGGCCATATTGTCGGCGAAATCAAGAACTTCACGCGCCGACCGTCGTCGGAGCGCTACACAGTGGACGTGGCCAGCGTGGTGTTCCAGGCGCTGATGCTGGTCGAGGCGCAGCGCAAACGCGCCGAGGCGCGAATCGACGTGCAGAGCATTCCCGACGACCTGCGGGTGTGGGCCGATGCGCAGCGTCTGGAACAGGTTCTGGTGAATCTGCTGCTGAACGCGGTGGATGCCGTGGGCGAATGCGATTCGGCGCAGCGGCAAATAACTGTCCTGGCGCAGCGCGGCGGCGGGCAGGTGCGGGTTCTTGTCCGCGACAGCGGCCCCGGAATTCCGGAGGCCGTATTGACGCATCTGTTCGAGCCGTTTTTCACCACCAAGCCGGCGGGGCGGGGAATCGGTCTGGGTCTGGCCATCTCCCGCATGATCATGACGGAACTCGGAGGGCGGCTCGATGTCAGGAATCATGAAAAGGGTGGGGCGGAATTCACCGTGACGCTGGAGGAGGCATGAACATCAATAGCGGCAATCTTCCGGAGTGGCCTGTTTATCTGATTGAAGATGACGAGGCGGTCACGCGCGCCTGCGCGCAGACGCTCAAGCTGGCGGCTATCAGTGTGCGCACCTTCCGTTGCGCCGAACAGGCCGTGGCGGCGCTCGACGAAGAACCGCCGTCGGTCATCGTCAGCGACGTGCGCATGCCGGGCATGAGCGGGCTGGAACTGCTCGACCTGATGTGGCAGCGCGACCGTGACGTGCCGGTGATTCTGATTACCGGCCACGGCGACGTCTCGATGGCGGTTCAGGCCATGCGCGCGCACGCCTACGACTTCATCGAAAAACCCTTCAATTCCGCGCGGCTCGTCGATGTCGTCCGTCGCGCGCTGGAAAAGCGGGCCTTGCTTCAGGAAAACCGGGTGCTGCGCGAACAGCTCGGCGACATGCGGGAAATGCCGCTGATCGGCTCGTCGGAGGGCATTCAGCGGGTAGCCCGGACGATCGATTCACTGGCCGACACCGATGTCGACATCATGATTTACGGAGAAACCGGCACCGGCAAGGAAGTCGTGGCGCACGCGCTGCACACGCGCAGCGGGCGCAAGGGGCCGTTCGTCGCGCTCAACTGCGGCGCCTTGCCCGAATCGGTATTTGAAAGCGAAATTTTCGGGCACGAAACCGGCGCGTTTACCGGCGCCGACCGAAAGCGCATCGGCAAAATCGAATACGCGACCGACGGCACCCTGTTCCTCGACGAAATCGAGTCGATGCCGCTGGCGCTTCAGGTCAAGCTGCTGCGCGTGTTACAGGAACGCCAGATTGAACGGCTCGGCAGCAACGTCATCATCCCGGTCAATTGCCGCATCGTCGTCGCTACCAAGGTTGATCTCAAGCAACTGTCCGAGCAGGGCGGCTTCCGTTCCGACCTGTACTACCGCCTGAACGTCGTCACCATCGAACTGCCGCCGTTACGGCAACGCCCGAACGACATCGGCCCGCTGATGACCTATTTCCTGCTACAGGCTGGTCGCCGCTTCAACCGGGAACCGCCAGCGTGGGACGAGCAGGATTTGTTCCGCTGGCAGCACCACGACTGGCCGGGCAACGTCCGCGAGTTGAAGGCGGTGGCCGAGCGGCTGTGCCTGGGAGTAGACGATGGACTGGAGGCTGTCGCCATGCCCGCTGTATCGCTGGCCGCGCGCCTGGAAAACTACGAACGCGGCCTGATCCGGGAAGCTTTGCGCAGCGTCCGGGGTAACGTGACGGAAGCCGCCGAACGTCTCCACCTGCCCAAGAAGACGCTTTACGACAAGCTCGCCCGACACCAGCTTGATCCCGAGGCTTTCCGTAACAAGTGACAACCCGACTCTTGTTTTTCTCCGCGCTCCAACCCTCACCCGCCCCTTCGGGGCACCCTCTCCCGCAAGCGGGCGAGGGGAATGTTGTCCCTTCGCCCCGCGTGCGGGGAGAAGGTGGCCGAAGGCCGGATGAGGGGGTGGCGATTGCGCACGAAATAACGCTGGAACATGTCCAGGCATCCCCTCACCCGCCCCTGCCGGGGCACCCTCTCCCGCAAGCGGGCGAGGGGAATGTTGTCCTTCGCCCCGCGTGCGGGGAGAAGGTGGCCGAAGGCCGGATGAGGGGGCGGCGATTGCGCACGAAATAACGCTGGAACATATCCAGGCATCCCCTCACACGCCCCTGCCGGGGTGCCCTCTCCCGCAAGGGGAGAAGGAAAGCAAGCGCCTCTCATGTTTCTCCATGACAAACATATTCATGCGATTACCCTGCCAACCCTTGCCTGAAAAGCGAATTTCCATTAGTTTAGGCAAGCTTTGGGGGGTGCTTGCGCCGGTGACGGCGCGGCTGAGACAGTCCCTTTGAACCTGTACGGGTAATGCCGTCGTAGGGAAAGAAGTCCATCGCTTCATTGCATTCTTTTTATTCCTGCCTCGTCATCCCTTGCGTGTCATTTGATTTTGGCGTGCCATAGCCTGTCATAGCGTATCTTGGCGCGTCGTTTTGCAAGGAAGCCTCATGAACAGCAATGAAAAATTCACGGCGGATGCGGCCCGCGTGGATGCGGCTGTAATCAAGCCCTTACCGAGTTCGCGCCGAATCTACGTCGAAGGCAGCCGTCCCGATATCCGCGTGCCGATGCGCGAAATTGCGCAGGCCGACACGCCGACGGCTTTCGGCGGCGAAAAGAATCCGCCGATTTTCGTCTACGACTGTTCCGGCCCTTACGGCGACCCGCAAGCGCTAATCGACATCCGGCAAGGGCTTCCCGCGCTGCGCGCCGGCTGGATCGCCGAGCGCGGCGATACCGAGGAACTGGCAGATTTGAGTTCCGCGTATGGCCGCGAGCGAGCCAACAAAGCCGCTGCCGACCCCTCGCTCGATGAACTGCGCTTTCCCGGATTTTCAACACTCCGCAGAAAACCGCGCCGCGCCAAACCCGGCCGCAACGTCACGCAGTTCCACTACGCGCGGCAGGGCCTCATCACGCCGGAAATGGAATTCATCGCCATCCGCGAGAACAACAACCGCCGCGCCCACCTCGAAGCGCTGAAGGCCGGCGGGCCGCAGGGCGCCAAACTGGCGGCGCTGATGAGCCGGCAGCATCCCGGCCAGCCTTTCGGCGCGAATATTCCCGAAGAAATCACGCCGGAATTCGTGCGCTCGGAAGTCGCGCGCGGTCGCGCCGTGATCCCCGCCAACATCAATCATCCCGAAGCCGAGCCGATGATCATCGGCCGCAATTTCCTGGTGAAAATCAACGCCAACATCGGCAACTCGGCGCTCGGTTCCTCGATTCAGGAAGAAGTCGAAAAAATGACCTGGTCGATCCGCTGGGGCGGCGACACGGTGATGGACCTGTCAACCGGCAAAAACATTCACGAGACGCGCGAATGGATCGTGCGCAATTCGCCGGTGCCGATCGGCACCGTGCCGATCTATCAGGCGCTGGAAAAAGTCGATGGCCGCGCCGAGGAGCTCACCTGGGAAATCTTCCGCGATACGCTGATTGAGCAGGCCGAGCAGGGCGTCGACTATTTCACCATCCACGCCGGCGTGCTGCTGCGTTACGTGCCGATGACCGCCGCGCGGCTGACCGGCATCGTCTCGCGCGGCGGCTCGATCATGGCCAAATGGTGCCTCGCCCACCATCAGGAGAGCTTTCTGTACACGCACTTCGAGGAAATGTGCGAGATCATGAAGGCCTATGACATCGGTTTCAGCCTGGGCGACGGCCTGCGTCCCGGTTCGGTCTTTGACGCCAACGACGAGGCGCAGATCAGCGAGCTGAAGACGCTCGGCGAACTCACCGACATCGCCTGGAAGCACGATTGTCAGGTGTTCATCGAAGGCCCCGGCCATGTGCCGATGCACCTCATCAAGCAGAACATGGACCTGCAGCTTGAGCATTGCAGGGAAGCGCCCTTCTACACGCTCGGCCCCCTGACCACCGACATCGCGCCCGGCTACGATCACATCACCAGCGGCATCGGCGCGGCGATGATCGGCTGGTACGGCACGGCCATGCTCTGCTACGTCACGCCCAAGGAGCACCTCGGCCTGCCGGACAAAAACGACGTCAAGGAAGGCATCATCACTTACAAGCTCGCCGCCCATGCCGCCGATCTGGCCAAGGGCCATCCCGGCGCGCAGATCCGCGACAACGCCATGAGCAAGGCGCGCTTCGAGTTCCGCTGGGACGATCAGTTCAACATCGGCCTCGACCCGGACAAGGCGCGCGAATTCCACGACGAAACCTTGCCCAGGGAATCAGCAAAACTTGCGCACTTCTGCTCGATGTGCGGCCCGCATTTCTGCGCGATGAAGATCACCCAGGACGTGCGCGATTTCGCGGCGGCGCAGGGTGTGGCGGAGGCAGAGGCGTTACGGAAAGGAATGGCGGCGAAAGCGGAGGAGTTCGTGGAAGGCGGTGGGGAGGTTTATCGGAAGGTGTGAAGGGAAAAAGTCCCCGTATAGTGGCTCGGTAGCCCGGCAGGGCAATCGCATGAATATATTTGTCATGGTAAAGCATGAACAGGCGTTTGCTTTCCCTCTCCCCTTGTGGGAGAGGGTGCCCCGGCAGGGGCAGGTGAGGGGGAAGATCGGGCCTGTTCCAGCCCTGTTTCGCGCGGAACCGCCGCCCCCTCTCCTGCGCTTTTACCAAAATTCGGGGCATCCTCCCCCGCGAGGGGGGAGGAAGATGGATGGCCCTGCCGGCTATCAAAAGAATGACGGGGTTTTTGCGTAGGTTGGGTAAGCGAAGCGCAACCCGACAATTGTAAATAGGCGGCGCGTTGCGCCGGAAAATAAGTACCGTCGGGATGCGCCGCTTCGCGGCTTTCCCAACCTACGCCCCGCTCCTCTCCCCCCTCGTCATTCCGGCGAAAGCCGGAATCCAGTGCATTTCTCCAGCCGGAATGGCTGCAAATCTCTCACGCAAAAAAAAGCGCGGCTGCCGAACCCTCCGGCAACCGCGCGACCTTTACCTTTAGCTCCGATTATTCAATGATCAGCTCTCTCCAGGAGATACGACGTATTGAATCACCATCAGGATTGGTCGGGGTGTCTTCATCTGATGCCCCTCCAAAACCACCACCACCAGCAGGACCACCACCAGTAGTAGTGTCACCTTGGACGATCGACTTTATCCCCCCGTCTGGAGTAAAGACAAGTTCAGGACCTGAACTGAGGTTGTCACTCAGTCCATAACCGGCATTGTCGAGACCGTCAACGAAACCGCCGGTTCGATAATCCAGGAAGTAGATATTGCTTGAACCGGCAGGCACACAGGCGCCCGATTGTGGGGTATTCGTCACAACGACCAGCGTACCCTGCACCAAAACGATATCCGTGTTGGCGCGTTCTCCGCCGACGGGGAAGTCCACATACCAGCCGTCATCCGTCGCCCAGTCGACCGGATTCTTGATCTGCTTACCATCTATATCCCTTTCGAACGAGATCTTGGGTTTCCCTTCCGGGCAGTAAACCATGCCAGGGGCACAGACATCACCCGCTGAATAGACCAGCTTCTGTTGCACGAAGCTATAAGTGCTGGCGGGATCGCGCGGGTTGCCGTAATCGCTGGCTTCCAGACGATCCTTGATCCCGTAAATGCTTTGCGTGCCGGTTGTCGTCAAGTCCGTTGTACCCAGCAGTTGGCCCGTTCCGACGAAAATCACCGGTTTGTACTTGACCATTCCGAGTTCCGGACGCGTGGTAATCGGCTGTGGGTTACCATCGGGATCCTTCAGCGTGGCCAATCTTTGCGCTTCCCTACCGGCCGGGGCAATGATGTCATTGACGTCAAAGCGCCACAAATTACCCAGCAGATCACCGCCATAAACCCGTAGCACGCTATTGTTGTACTCCACGTTGTTGACCCATCCGTTTATTTTCGCCAGCCCGCTGGGATTCGCGGAAGTACCGCCGCTACCGGTAGTGGCGATGGGAGCGCTACCGATCATCCCGCCGTCGGATGCCCTGAGCACGAACAGATACCCCTGTCCATCGGCGTTGTTGTATCCCGACGTGACCATGACAACCCAGGTGCCATCGAGCAGTTTGGTGATGAGGGGATTGCCATAGGTGTAGCCCATCCGGGTGTCCGTGAATTCCCAGAGCGCTTTGGGATTTTCAGGATCGGTAATATCCAGGGCGTAATAACCCTTGCCGCCCCGATTGGCTCCGCCCACCAGAATGGTCTTCCACTCACTCGCGGTGCATGTACTGGCCGGACTGTTCAGACAGACATCGCCCGTGACCGGCGTTGCGTCGACGTAGAACTCGTGCATACCCGCGTAGCTCTTGTCGGCCAGTCGATACAGCGTGGGGAAGAGGAAGCGCGGCACATAAGCCCAAGCCTCCTGTCCACCATCGGCGCCTTCGGAGTAGAAGGCGTGGAGCATGCCGTCATTGGCGCCGACATAGACCATGCCCACGCGATCCTCGGTGTCCGCCTTGAAGTCACTGTGTCCCGTATCGCCATAACTCCAGGGCGATTTCTGCACATAGACGGCTTCCGAATGCACGATGTCGCCCAGCAGATTGGTGCGCTCCCGGAAATACTTCGAGGGCGTACTGGAAGAGCCTTCGTTCGCACGGTCACCGCGCAGGAAGTTCACCAGCTCATCTTTTTGCGCGCTGTTCCTGTCCGTGAGGCAAACTGTTCCCGTGGTGCACATTTGGGAGAGTCCCTGGATGTGAGGCAGCTCGAAATAGGGCTTGTCAGCACCCAGATTGTCATAGAGGAAGGAGATGAGGGTCTTGGCCGCCGGATCGTAGGTATAGACCTTTCGGTTCAAATAGCCGACGCTGGCCACCTTGCTATCCAGAAGACTCCTGGCCGACCAGAGCTTGGTTGGCACCAAAGCCCCGCCCGCGTAGGCGAGATTGTACTTCACGAGATCTCCCGTCCAGGTTCCCGACGAGAACGAAACACCGAAGGAGGAGGTTTCGCTCCCTGCTGCCGTCATGTTGGGATTGGACACGGTGACCGAGGCCAGCGAACCCTCCTTGGCCGTGACATCCTGGAGCGCGTCACTGATACCCGCCGCCACATCGGCAGGATTGCTGGCGGAGAAGTATTTCCCGCGTCCATTGACCGCCGCATGCCACAGGTCGTCGACCGTGGTCTGCTTGTCGGAAATGGGCTTGGGCCAGTTACATTCGCCGCGCTCCTGCCATGAGCAGACGCCGCTCGCCGGATCGGGGGAAACACCATCATAGATGCTCTTGTAATCCCCCGTGAGCGCCGTCTGGTAGTTTGACTGGTACTGCATGACGCCCGAGACGCCGAGCCCCAGGGTGTAGGTGCTCATGAATTGCCTGGGCACCGACGCCGAGTTGGTGCAGAGACCGTCGGGAAGATCGGGCGAGGTCACACCGCACTTACCCCGTGCCGGGATACGCAGATCTTCTATGAAATAATACTCGGCCACATCCGCCAGGGTATCCGGCGTGGGCTTCCCCTCTCCGGTGTGGCAGAACGTCGCTGTATAGTTGTTGGCAGGGAGCGGTCCTGACGCGATACATGTCTGACCCTCGGGTATCGGATCGGGTCCCGTCTCGTACTTTGTACAGCGCGTTTCCACCCCGATCGCCGAGGAGCTGGCCGCTTCCGCCACGCAGTCCGCCACGTTTCCAGGGCCCCAGCGGCCGGGAACCTTGTCCCGGCAAGAGGTCGTCAGCCCATTGACCGTACCCTCGACACATTCATCGTTGGTCGGCGCCGGGTTAGTGGGAGTCGCATTCGGAACGGGCGGGAAGAAACCATCCGCAACACTGGCGCTGCCGCCGACTCTGACCGCGCGGTATTCCTTCATGGGATCCGGCGATGGCGGGCTGAGCGGGTCGTAGGTGAGATCGTTGGTCCAGGTCACATCCTCCACCTTTTGACATTCTTTCACGCCAGGCACGTTTGTACACGTGGGACCCGCCACATCATTGTAAGCTCCCCAGTCTATGGAAC
Source organism: Betaproteobacteria bacterium (assembly GCA_025997075.1). GTDB lineage: Bacteria > Pseudomonadota > Gammaproteobacteria > Burkholderiales > Rhodocyclaceae > Propionivibrio. The sequence goes on from BNUC01000017.1 coordinate 21,004, forward strand.
ATTCACTCGCCGTCGTCACGGTATAGTGCGGCCCGGTTGATTGGGGCAAGCCATTGGGCGGATTCGGACACGCGCCCGCCTGCAGGGGAGTCCAGCTTTCATACTGACATTGAACGAAGTCAGTCACGGCGTCACAGGTGGCAACATATTCCCAGGGGAATGGCCATGTCGATCGGCACTCGCGAGCGACCCCGACGGTGTAGTTCGGGGAGACGGATTGAGCCAGCGGTGTGCAAGATTCGGTGGGCAGTTCCCCTTTATCGACATATTGGCACTGTACCGACCCAGGCGTAGTTTCAGCGTCGGTGGTTGTCGTGGCGGTGCAGGAACCGACGTCGTACCAGCCCGACCACGTGGTCGTGCAGGTTTCAACCGCCGGGTTGCAAGTCGTGACAACGGTATCGGTTCCCACCCATCGGTAACCGCATTCGGTCAATGGGCCGACATAGGCCGGACCACTGCCGCCGCCCTTTGCCGTACACACGCCGCCAGGAGAGTCGAAATCATCCGACCAGTTGTCAGCGTACTGGCATTGGGTCTGCGTGCTGCCCGTATTCACTACTTCGCATGCGTCCACGGTTGTCCAAGCGCCATAATTTACCCGGCATTCGTGGGCCTGCGTCACGGCAAAGCTGGCGCCGGTCGATCGGTTCTGAGGCGTACAACTATCGGTCGCGGTCCAGTTGGCGACCGTTCTGTATTGACAGCCGACCGTGGAAGTTGCCGTACAAGCCGAGTTGGTGTCCGTCCAACCGGTCCATTGGTTGAATTGGCACTGGCGGGCTTCGGGAACGGTATAGGGAGCCGAAGCGCTCGGCGGCACCGCCGTACAGGAGTCGACAACCTCCCATGCCGAATAGGGGGCATACCGGCAACTCAGGCCCGTGTCAACGTCCGGCGTGCAGGAATCCACATTCTGCCAGGCTTCCGCCGCTAAATCGGTAGAACAAGAAACCGCCTTGCCCACGGTGTAAGGCGAGCTGGTCGACATCGAGACATTCGTGCAGGAGGAGACAACCTCGGCCGTACTCCAGCCTTCATACTGACACTCTGTTTTCGCGTAGTAGGTTGTTCTTTCGCTATCGGTCCCCGCTCCGGTGTACACGGGATTGGGACTGCGGCTCTGAACGGTACAACTGGAAACCGGCGCCCAGGCTTCAGCCGCCGCGAAGCGGCATTGCACGGAACCGCCCCGGTCCTGCGTGCATTCCGAAACGTTGCTCCAGCTCATCCCGTAATCGGTCGACCGCTGAACAGGGGTAATCCTCTGCTGGAGCTGGTTGGTCTGGCGTTTCCGGATGCCCGTCTGGGACTGAAGATGCGCCGTTTGCGTCTTCGTCACATTTTTTTCCCGCGTTTGCAGTTGGTAATCACTGTACTGCAGCGGTCCCGTACTCTTCTGGAGTGGCCGGATGTGCTGTGTCGGCACGGAGTAGCCGCCCCAGCTATGCCAGACGTTCCTTGTCTTCATCTGCAACTGGTATGTCCTCGTATGGCGTTGCGGCAGCCTGGATTGCAGCGCGCTTGTGCTGAACATCGGTTTGTCATAGGTGCGCTCCTGCCATTTCAGGGTCCGGCTCTGCCACTGTTCGGTCTTGGACTGGTGCCAGCTTGCGAGAGTAGGTTCGATCTCTTTCTTCCATTGCAGCGTGGTTTTCAGTTCGATCCCGGCGCCGCCGTCGAGATAGGGCCGTTCTTCCAGCCCCGGACCATCCTGGTCGTCAACGAGACTCACGCCGTCGATCTTGAAGCCCGGCCCCATGTTCCAGTAGCCGTCGGTCGACAGAATCGACACGTCGAGCTGGCAGTAGAACTGCATCGGGTCCTCGACGGGCACAGTGTTCAGCGTCAGCCCATTCAGTTCTCCCGCATAAAGCCGGCCGGCGTTGGCCAGGGCGATACGCAACGGAGTGTCGGCCCCGATAATGGGTTTCGCGGCGAACAGTTTGTCATACCAGTTCTGTTTTTGCGCGTCATCGAAATCCGAAATATTCTGAAAGTCGGTTCCCGTATTGTTGTTGATACTGTAGTAACCGATCCGGTATTTGTCGTCGATCGGCTCGAAAGAACGGCTGGCCGCGGTCTTCATGGCCTGCATACGCGTCCGGTAATAGGCATACCAGTTAGCGTAGTTTTCCATTTCTTCGTCATAAGTACAGGGATCCGCGGCGCAATCTATCCGGCTCGACGCCTTGGGGTAAGTCGTCGTCGTTGACGTGATGACGGTCATCAGGTTTTCGCCGGGGGCAAGATTCGTCGCGGGCTTGGCAAAGGGGTAAGTGGTCAGCACCCCGCTTGGGGTGACGCTGGGGGCCGCGTTCGAGGGTACGATAGGCGCGCTGAGGATCACCGAGCTTCCATTCACTTTCGCGCTGAAACCAACAATCTCGCAGCTCCCGGTTTTGCTGTAGGTACAGGCATTGATTCTGGCGGCGATATCCGACAGGGTCGCCGGGTTGCTCGACGCGGACAGAATCTCATTGCCGTCTACTTTGATGCTGGTGACGGCGCCACTGCCTGTAAGACTCAGGGTGCTGACCCTGGGCGCGGGGATGCGCGGGTAGTTAAAAGCGATGGTGCTTCCTATCGTACCATCGATCTTGATGGCCTGACACGAACCCGGATCCGGCGCCTCCGCCACCGCGTTCGCCGCTGTGTTACACCAGCGCAGGCTCGCGGGTAAGTGATGGATCGCGCTCTGCGTGGTGCTGCAATTTTTCATCGTGAGGTCGGTACAGAATTCACCGGGCACCACCGTATAATAAAAAGCGCTGTCGCTATAAAAAGTCCCGCCCGTCAGATTCTTCGTTGTGGGCGGTTCATCCTGGAACTGGACGCCGAAGCCGTCTTTTTTCACGGCGGTCCAGTTGCTTGTGGCGGTTTTTGACTGGCTGGGATACTTGCCCGCATTGGCCTCACCGGGATAGCTCGGCGGGGTATACGTGACTGTCGGGTTATAGGCCACGCCGTTGAAGTCCGCGTTGAAACGCTGATATGGAAAGTCGAGTGGGTGCACATTGGCCCAGTCGGGAAGATAGTCCCAATCCATGCTGTAGGAATCATCCATGATGAACAGGATGTTGGGCTTGATTTCTGTCGACGATGCCGACGAAATCGGGTTGCGCGAAAGATCGGTTTCCCCACTCGCGACAAGTGGCAACACGATGAGCGGTAGCGCCAGCAGCGCGGTCAGAAATCTGGAATGCTTCGATGTTTTCATGATGGAATCCTTTACGGGATCATTTGGATCAAATAGCGATAGTGGTTTGCGTGTACACAACGGTGTTCCGGGGGCCTGCTACCCGTGTGGTGATACGGTAGTAAATCAGAGGGCTGTCCAATGGCGCTCCTGGTTTATCCGGGATGCCAAAACTACCGTCGGAGCCGCCCTTGGGGGACTTGGAGCAATTAGCCGTCAGAGGGCCGGTCGGCGGCGCCGATGGATCGGGAGGCGGCGCTGAGGGATCGCGTCCTCCGGGATCTCCCGGCCCATCACAAAGACGATGAATGACATACCACACGGTATTGCCCGCGACATCGGTAGCGAGCATGCGGGCCTGAGCGGTCAAGGTGGCGTTCCAGAAAGTATCCCAGTTTGTGCCGGCCGGTGGGTCCGCGCGTGTCGCCAGATAAGCGTTGCCTGGACTGTCGTTGTAGAGCGTGCGGTCTCCCGCTACGCTATGGGGTCTGATCCAATCGTTAAAGGCGAGTTCGGTACTGCGTTCGGAGGAAAGCACCGCCGATTCACGAAAGGCCAGGTTCCCGGCGATCAGGTTGGTTGTGTTCACCGATTTGATCAGCGCCAGCGCCGAGAGCGTCATGGCGATAAGCACGACCAGAGCAATCAGCAATACCGCGCCCGATTGCCGCCTGGCCGCGATGTCGACAAGTTCGGCGGGAAATTCACCGGAAAATGCGCCGCGAGAGTTGGTTTCGCTATTTTTGCGCTGAGTCATTTTTAGCATGCCCCCATCCATGGAATGTTACGAAGCGGTATGACGGTCTCGAATACCTGGTAGCGGTAGCTATGCCAATTATCATCTTCACCACCAATTATTTGGGATAAATCAATCGGATGGTTAATGCTACCCGCCCAAACCGGGGGATCCGGGGTAACGCAGTTTGCAGGATAAGCAGGATCATTCCTGTTACATGCTTCAGGCTTGCTGTTGCGAGCGACCAAGACCAGCCGAACCCCGGAAACACGCGCCAAACCGCATGCGAACCGGGCCTGATTCGTAAACATGGCTAGAGCGGGGGTCGTTTGATCCCAGGTATCGATTCCTTCAAAGGGAGCGACGGCGTCGCGGCCATATTCCGCGCGCAAACTGACAATGTCATTGACGAGGACAATCCAGTCCTCGGCTACAATGGTACCATCATCGTGGTTGACACAAGTTCTTTGCATGTAGTCGCAGGTGGTCAGATTGCCTTGCCGAATGGCGTAACCGACTACTTTTGGAGTGGAACCAAAATTAAACAGGACATCGCCTGCCCTCGCATTGAGGCCTGGAACCGTGATTGTCATGTTGTCCGCTGGCTTTTCCGTGATCGGAGCCATGACCAATGCGGCCCCGCCCGTTCTGCCGCAATTGTCGGCTGCCTCAAGGGGTGCGGCGATGACAAATTCTCCCACTCTAAAACTGAAATCGTCGATGGAATTAATTTCTATTTCGTCTGCTGACCGTAGACCCATGATGATGTCGCCCTGGGGAGAACCCGCGCTGCTTCCATAAACGAGGAGCAGGGAGTCGGTATTGGGATCTCCCGCGGGAACCTCCGCCGGGTTGATGGTGATCGGCGCAAGAGATCCCAGCGGACGGACAGTTGCGGCGGCAACGTGGATATTGACCGGGCAACCAAGGATACTGGTTGAATTGAATCCAAATCCGGCTTGCTTGATATCCCGCTCCACCGAATAGATACCCAGCGCCGCGTTATTCTGCGCATCACCGGCGCCGGTCGTCGTCCGTTTCTGCCCTTCCGCGAACCCGGCGACCTGCATGATGACGAGTAGCGCAATCAGGCCGATGACCATGGCGACCATGACTTCGATCAGCGAGAAGCCTTTGTTCACTGACTTCAAGGGCTTCATTTCGCGGAGTGAATGCCTGGAGCGCCTGGAATGACTCAATGGGAAACATGTCTGCATCATTAATTTCTCGATATTTGGGAGGTGACAACATGCTGGTGTGGCTCGTCTCCGGGTTTCATGGAGGGCGTTCTCCAGAAGAGCACGATGACAACCCTGCCGTTGCTGGAATCAGGCGAGGAAGTAACTTCGACCGTGGGCAATGTCGCATCCGAGATTCCCGGAAGACTGTTCTGGACTTCCGTCAGCCAGGTGGCGTAGCCAGCACCATCGGGGGATTCAAAATTCGTTTTCAAGTCGGGGATTCCGTGACCGCTTGTCCACATCATCCCCACCAGATGGTCGGCCAGCAGGGCGGCTCTTGAGCGCAACTGCGCGTCCGCCGCCATTTTGACGGACGCCCCCTGAAGGGAGATGACCGTCAGAATGCCAAGGGAAAAAACCAGAATGGCGATCAATGCTTCCAGAAGCGCGACACCGGTCTGACTGCTCCTGCCATGACCTGACTGAAATCTGTTATTCATTAGCATGCCTGTACATTAGTAGTTGGTAACGAGGGATCACACAGCTTGATCCCGCCTCCCTGGGAAATATCGATCCGCATACAACGATCCTTTCCGCCACCTGCAATGCAGCCATTTTCTCCTTGGACGCCATAAACCTGGATGCTCGCGTTCGTGATCGGAAAGGTAAGGCGACCCATGCCATTAAAGGTGAAAACCACCTGACCCGCCGCGTCAATTTGCGCCCCTTCTCCACCCGCTTGAGTCCCGTCATACGTCTGAAAGATGCGCGGCGGCGGCATCGGATTCCCCCCAACCGTCGTATCCGATATAACCGGGGTAGCACCGCATTGCCCCGCAGCCTCGTCACGGCTGACGACCCAGCTCGGCCCGGCATCACTAAAGGCACAGGAATCGTCTACCGTGGTGGTGAGCTGAAAGCGCATGATTGCGTTTCTGTTCAAGGCTTCGGTACGCGCCAGTTGCAGCCCTGACAGGACGGCTTCAGCCGCAGTGCGTATCTTCGCATTACTGATCCAGCGCGAAAAACTCGGCGCGGCAAGCGCCAAAAGCACGCCCATGATGGCAAGCACTATCATCAATTCGGTCAGGCTGAATCCGCGCGAGGATTTCAACATGCGCTGACTTAACATTTTCCGCCCTTCCCGGTTATCCAACAACTGGTACTGCTTGCATTCCAACCGGAAGGACCGTTGGTAATCGTTGTTGTCCTGACATTGGCTTGATCGACGGTGTAGACAAACGGAGCCATTTTCCCCCGGCCGGTGGCTCTCAGTGTGAAAGTGTTCTGAGTGGCGCCATCCAAAGAGAAAGTGAAGTAGTCATTCTCATTTTCGACGGCGGTAGCACAGGTAGCATAAGCATAACCTTGCACAGGATGATCCTGATAGCACTGCTCCATCCGGGTCTGCCTCTCCGAAATCCCTTCGAGGGCGTGCGTAATCCTCGAACGGATCACATAATCCTCATAAAGAGGAAGGGCAATCGCTGTCAGAATGGAGATGATTACCAGCACCACCATGAGCTCGATCAGCGTAAAACCACGAACTTTATTAGCTATCATGAATCCGTCCAGTATGATCAATAGATCTGAAATAGGGCCCAAGTTGAAGCAGGGTTGGAACATGGCTCAACTCTCAGGCTGCATCTTAATGAGGACGATTGATAGCGCAACGCCTAAGCGACATCCGGCAGGTATTTCAGGATAAGCGGCAAGTCGAAACTTTTTTGCGTCACTAAAATACGCGGCTTCCGCATGTAATTCCGTTTCTTATTTTTCTCTGCGCTCCAACCCTCACCCGCCCCTTCGGGGCACCCTCTCCCGCAAGCGGGCGAGGGGAAAAGACTCTCCCTTCTCCCCGCTTGCGGAATGTGCGAGGCCAAGGTGGCCGAAGGCCGGATGAGGGGGCATCCGTGCTTAACTGCTTTTTCCAGGATGATTTAGAAACGGAATAAGCCTTGATTCCGGCGATCAAAGGAATGACGGTTGAAATAGCGACTGTCCGCGCCTGAACGTAAAATGCCCTATTTCCGCAGCTCTTTCGGCAAGCTGAAGGTGACATGCTCTTCCACGCCTTCAAGTTGTATTACTTTTTCGGGCGTCCCATCCGTCAGGCTATCCACCACGCGCCGCACCAGGATTTCAGGGGCTGACGCGCCCGCGGTAATGCCGATGCGATTGACGCCCCTGAGCCAGGCCGGGTTGATCTGTTCGGCTTCATCGACAAGATGGGCCGCGACGCCACGCAGTTCGGCCACTTCTCTGAGACGGTTCGAGTTCGAGCTGGATTGGCTGCCCACCACGATAATGAGATCACTTCTCCCGGCCAGCGTTTTGACGGCGTCCTGGCGATTCTGCGTGGCATAGCAGACATCGTCGCTTTTGGGCGCGACGATGTCGGGGAAGCGTTGTTTCAATGCGGATATGACCTGTTGCGAATCGTCGATCGACAGCGTCGTTTGCGTGACGTAGGCCAGACGGACGCCGGTCGCGATCTGCAAACCTTGCACGTCGTCGACCGTTTCCACCCGATGCATTCCTCCTTCGCTTTGTCCCATCGTGCCTTCGACTTCGGGATGGCCTTCGTGGCCGATCATGATGATTTCCATGCCTTCTCTGCGCATACAGGCGACCTGGTTATGCACCTTGGTGACCAGTGGGCAGGTGGCGTCGAAAACCTTCAGACCGCGCTGTTCCGCCTCCTGACGCACGGATTTCGCGACGCCGTGGGCGCTGAAGACCACCGTTTGACCGGGAGGAACCTCGTTCAAATCCTCGATGAAAATGGCGCCCTTGGAACGCAGATCGTCGCAGACGAACTTGTTGTGCACCACCTCATGACGCACATAGATCGGCGCGCCGAATCTTTCAATGGCGCGTTCGACGATGGCGATGGCGCGTTCGACACCGGCACAGAATCCGCGCGGGTTGGCGAGTATGACTTCCATAATTTTGAAACCCCAGTTCGACAACGACGAGGCAAATAGGTTGGGGTGAGTGGAACGAACCCCAACGTACCGGCCAATGATTCATCCCAATGTTGGGGTTCGCAAGCTCACCCCAACCCATGCTCTGTGTAGGGCGGAAAAGCGTAGCGCATTCCGCCGGATGTAAATGTTGGGGTAATCATCCTGCGCCATTCGGCGGATAACGCTTCGCTCATCCGCCCTACAAAACCGTGGGTTTTTTCGGGCGCAGTTGATCCCACAACAGCAAGACGGCGCCCAGCGTGATCGCCGCGTCGGCCAGGTTGAACGCCGGCCAATAGTAGCCGGCGGCGTGCCACTGGATGAAATCGACGACGGCGCCGAAGCGGATGCGGTCGATGACGTTGCCGAGCGCGCCGCCGAGTACCAGCGTGAGCGCCAGCGATAGCCAGAACTCGCTGCAATGCTTGCGCAACAGGGTGACGATCCAGGCCGAGACAGCCAGCGACAGGAGGGTGAAAAACCAGCGTTGCCAGCCGCCGGCATCGGACAGGAAACTGAAGGCGGCGCCGGGATTGAAGGCCAGCACCCAGTTCCAGAATGACGCGACATAGCGCGAATCGCCGGGACGCAAGGCGCCGAGAACGATCCATTTGCTGATCTGGTCGAGCAGGACGATGAATCCGGCCAGGCGCAGCCACGGTCTGATGTTACGCGCAGGCACGCGCTTCACCTTCGCCGTGCAGATTGCTGACACAGCGTCCGCAGATTTCCGGGTGCGCCGGGTCGACACCGACATCTTCGCGCACATGCCAGCAGCGTTCGCATTTGGCATGAGGCAGCGGCGCGCATTCGATTTTGTCCTCGGCGCTCCTGATGACCTGCGTCTTCGAGCAGATGAAGACGAAACGCAGGTCGTCGTTCAATGAGGTCAATAACTCGAATTTTTCGCCATCGGCATAAACCGTGACTTCCGCCTGGAGCGAGGAACCGATTTTTCCGGCGATGCGCAATTCTTCCAGGGTGCGGGTAACTTCGGCGCGGCAGGCGCGGATCTTGTTCCATTTGTCAAGCAGCGCGGCTTCGTCCGCGAGCGCGGGGAGCGGCTGCCAGGTGTGCAGCATGACCGAGTCATCCGGGTTATGGGTCAGCGTCTGCCAGATTTCTTCGGCGGTAAACGAGAGGATCGGCGCCATCAGTTTGACGAAGGTCCGGGTGATGTGCCACAGCGCGCTTTGCGCCGAGCGGCGAGCCTTGGAGTTTTCCGCCGCCGTATACAAACGGTCTTTGAGGATGTCGAGGTAGAAGCCGCCGAGGTCTTCCGAACAGAAGGTCTGCAAGGACTGCACGACGCGGTGGAATTCATATTTGCCGTAATCCTCTTCGCATTTCGTTTGCAACTGGCGAGTCATGGCCAGCGCATAACGGTCGATTTCCAGCCACTGCTCCGGCGACAGGCTGTCTTTTGCGGCGTCGAAATCGGAGGTGTTGGCCAGCAGGAAGCGCAAGGTATTACGGATGCGGCGGTAGGATTCGACCACGCGCTTCAGGATTTCATCCGAAATGGACAGCTCGCCCGAATAGTCGGTAGCCGCTGTCCACAGACGCAGGATGTCGGCTCCGAGGGTGTCGGAAACTTTTTGCGGGGCAATCACGTTGCCCGTGGACTTGGACATTTTCAAGCCCTTGCCGTCGACCACGAAGCCGTGCGTCAGCAATGATTTGTAGGGCGCGCGGCCGTCGATGGCGCAGCCGGTCAAGAGCGAACTCTGGAACCAGCCGCGATGCTGGTCGGAACCTTCGAGATACATGTCGGCGGGGAAAGAACATTCGCCGACGTGCGAGCCGCGCATGACAGAGAGATGCGTGACGCCGGAATCGAACCACACGTCGAGCGTATCCTTCATCTTGCGGTACTGCTCGGCTTCCTCGCCAAGCAGCTCTTTCGGGTCGAGCGAGAACCAGGCTTCGATGCCGGCTTTTTCGACGCGCAGCGCGACCTGCTCGATGAGTTCCGGCGTGCGCGGGTGCGGCTGCCCGGTTTCCTTGTGCAGGAAGAAGGGGATGGGCACGCCCCAGTTGCGCTGGCGCGAAACGCACCAGTCGGGACGGGTTTTCATCATCGCTTCGAGCCGCGCGCGGCCCCAGGCCGGGAAGAACTGCGTCTCGTCGACCGCGCGTCCGGCAATCTGGCGCAGGGTTTCATTGCCGTTTTTCGCGGTAGTGTCCATGCCGATGAACCACTGCGTCGTGGCGCGGAAGATGATTGACGTTTTATGCCGCCAGCAATGCGGATAGCTGTGGGTAATCTTTTCGACCTTGAGTAAACGTCCCCTGGCTTCGAGTTCCTGCAGCACCAGCGGATTCGCTTCCCAGACAGTCTTGCCGGCCAGGGGCGAGACGGACAGGGCCGGCGTACCGGGCAGGAAACGGCCGTCGTCGCCGACCGGGTTGTTGACCGGCAGGTCATACAACTTGCCGACCAGATAGTCGTCAGCGCCGTGCGCCGGGGCGGTGTGCACCAGGCCGGTGCCGGCTTCGAGCGTGACATGGCCGCCGCAGATAATCGCCACGTCGCGGTCCTGGAACGGGTGCTTGAGCAGCACATGCTCAAGCGCGCTGCCCTTGGCGGAGCCGATAACCGAACCCTCAAGCCCGTAGCGCTTGAGGCAGTCGCCGGCCAGTTCGCGCGCCAGAATCAGCGCCCCTTTAGACGTTTCTACAAGGTCATAAATGAAATCCGGATGCACGCAGACCGCCTCGTTGGCGGGCAGCGTCCAGGGCGTGGTTGTCCAGATCACGGCGAAAGTGGACGATGGGAGCTGCGTGAGACCGAAGGCCCCGGCCAGCTTTTCGGCGTGTTGCGGCTGCACTTCAAAGGCCACGTCGATAGCTTCCGAGGCCACATCCTCATAATCGACCTCGGCCTCGGCCAGCGCCGAACCGCAGTCCATGCACCAGTTGACCGGCTTCAGCCCCTGATACAGATAGCCTTTTTCGAGCACCTTGCCGAGCGCGCGGATTTCATCGGCTTCGGTCTTGAAGGCCAGCGTCAGATAGGGATTATCCCATTCGCCCAATACGCCGAGGCGGATGAAATCCTTTTTCTGGCGCTCGACCTGCTCGTTGGCGAAAGCGCGGCAGAGCTCACGCACCTTGTCGCCGGGGATGTGCTTGCCGTGCAGCTTTTCAATCTGGTGTTCAATCGGCAGGCCGTGGCAATCCCAGCCCGGAACGTAGGGCGCGTCGAAACCCGCCAGCGTCTTCGACCGGACGATGATGTCCTTGAGAATCTTGTTGACCGCGTGGCCGATGTGGATGTCGCCGTTGGCATAGGGCGGGCCGTCGTGCAGCACGAAACGCTCTCGTCCTTTGGAGACCTCGCGAATCTTCTGGTAGAGCTTTTTCTCCTGCCAGCTTTTTACCCATTGCGGTTCGCGTTTGGCGAGGTCGCCGCGCATCGGAAAGGGGGTGTCGGTCAGGTTCAGCGTTTTTTTGTAATCAGCCATGGTCATCACTCAATATTGAAATACTGCCTTGCGGATTCGACATCGCGCGCGATTTGTTCCTGCAAGGCCGTGAAGCTCGGAAAATGTTTTTCGCCCCGCAATTTGTGTTCGAAGCGGACGTTCAGATGTGCGCCGTAGATGTCGGCGTAAAAATCGAAAAAATGCACTTCCAGCAAGGGCCGCGTCAGCTTGTTGGCGCTTGGCCGGAGGCCGATGTTGGCGACGCCCCGCCGAGGGCCATCGTTCAGCCCATGCGCCTCGACGGCGAAAACGCCGGAAAGCGGCGGATTGTCGTGCCGGATGCGGATATTGGCCGTGGCGAATCCCAAGCTGCGGCCAAGCTGGTCGCCATGCACCACGCGGCCGTCGATTGCATAAGGACGGCCCAGCAGGCGGGCGGCGTGTTGCATCTCCCCCGCCGCCAGCGCCGCGCGCACGGCCGAACTGGAGGCGCGCTCGCCGTCGACCGTGACGCTTTCCATGCGCTCGACGCCAAATCCGTGGCGCTCGCCGGCCTCAAGCAGCGTGGCGAAACTGCCTTCGCGCTGCGCGCCAAAACAAAAATCGTCGCCGATAATCAGACGCCGGGTTTTCAGCGCGCCGACCAGAACCCGCTCAATGAATTCGCTTGCCGACAGCGCCGCGAAAGCGGCATTGAAACGCGCGACGCAAGCCAGCGCCACGCCTTCCTCGGCGAGCATTTCAAGCTTTTCCCGCAGCGTGGAAAGACGGGCCGGAGCGGCTTGCGGCGAGAAAAATTCACGGGGATGCGGTTCAAAGGTCAGCACCGCGGGCGACAGCCCTTCGCGTTCGGCCAGCTCGCGCAGCCGTTCCAGCAAGGCGCGGTGGCCCCGATGGACGCCATCGAAATTGCCGATGGTCAATGCCGTAGCCTGTGGAAACGAACGGGAAAAACCGCGAAAAACGAGCATTAGGAACGACGTACCGGCGAACGAACAGAAAGTCTTGGATTATAACGATGTTTTAGTGCGTTTGTCCCGAGCCGCGCCGGCTTTGAGTGCGATTCAAACTGATGTGCCGTGGTATAGAGAGGAAACAGGGCATGAGCAGGCGTCTGCTTTCCCTCTCCCCTTGTGGGAGAGGGTGCCCCGGCAGGGGCGGGTGAGGGGAAGGATTAACATTGACACGGAGAATGTAGGGGCGAATGAAAAGCTTTTTAACCACGGCGACACGGCGGGCACGGCGAAAAGCAAAAAGCGAAAATCGTTTTTGTCTTTGCTTTTCGCCGTGCCCGCCGTGTCGCCGTGGTTAACTGCTTTTTCCATTTGATCCCTGCACATCAGTTTGAATCGCACCCGCCGGCTTTCCCTCTCCCCTCGCGGGAGAGGGTGCCCCGGCAGGGGCGGGTGAGGGTTGGAGCGCAGAGAAAAATAAGAATCGGATTGTTACAAGGGGATCACCCAACGGGTGAAGGTCCACGCGAAGACAAGTTCTTGTTTTTTCTCCGTGCCCTCCGTGGTTAAATGCTTTTTCCAGGCTAATTCTTGCAGCTAACTTGCGCGAGCACGAACTACGCACAGCCACTCCGCCACGCCGAAAACACCCGCAATCCCCGTTTTCCTGCTCCTGGTTCAGTGTCCTTGCGCGATCATTTCCAGGCGCACAATGTCCGCGTCGTAAAACCTTTGGTCAGCCTCACGCCTGACCAACAGGCGCTCGCGCAGAAAAGACGCGATGATCCGGCTGGCGGTTTCGATGGTGGTGCCCAGCATCAGCCCCAGATCCTCGCGGCTGAAGTTGTGGATGCGGTTGCTTTCCCTGTCGCGCAGGAGCAGCAACAGGCGAGCCATGCGCACGCGGGCCGAAGCGCCCGTGCTGGTCATGTCGACCAGCCATTGCTCGGTTTCACTCAATGCGGACTGCCATTTCTGCATCAGACTCCACTGGAAGCCCGCATGTTCGAGACAGACCTGCCGTATCGCCTTGATCGGCGCCCGGCAGGCGTGCACGGTGCCGACGGTTATCGCCGTGTGGGCATATTGACCGGCAAGCAGTCCCTCGATACCCGCCACATCACCGGGTTTGAGAATACGGATGATGCGCGGCTCTCCATCCCACGAGGAGGCGATCAGTTTGACCACGCCGGTGCGCAGTATCCACAGGGACTCGGCGCGGGTTCCCGACTGGTAAAGGATTGAATCGGACGGGAAGCCGGTATTGTCGACATCCAGGTGCAGGGTGGCGACGGCATTCGGCGAAATACCCGCGAAAAAGGAGTTCTCACGACCATCGCAGGCCAGACAATTGACGTTATTACGCCAGGCGGTACAAGTTCTCAGTTTTTCCACGGTTCAAATTCTGCACCGTATAGCTGTATTACAAAATGCCTGGACGGTCGTGTACTTCCATTTCCAAATCACTGGTGACTGTGTCGTTTTGTTGACTACGCCTTGCCGTACTATTTTTGTACTGTCCGCGGCTCGAGGCGTATCTACATGTCTACATGTCTGCGTGTCACCAATGATTTGGAAAAGGAATAAGGCCTCCGTATCGGGAAGGCATTCCATCACTGGCATAAACCCAATAAAAAACTCCGGCCCGCCGTTCGGGCGGGCCGGGTTTGAATGCGCAAAGCGCTCAGAAACGGTATCCGATGCCGATTCCGAAGAGCGTCGGGTCGAGATCGACCTTTCCAACCTTGGTTCCGCCGACTTTTACGTCGGTATCCATCTGTACGTATTTGAAGTCTACGTTGAACGACCAGTTCTTGTTTATCGCGTAGTCAAAGCCGACCTGCCCCACCAGACCAAAGCTGCTTTGGTCGACCGATGCGGCGCCGCCAAGAATGCGGTTGCGTTTGAAGAAGCGGGTGTAGTTCACACCGGCGCCGACGTAGGGCTTGAACGCGCCCAGATCAGTGAAGTGGTATTGCAGGAGCAGCGATGGCGGCAAGGCCTTGATCGATCCTACTTTGCTGCCGCCAACGTCGATGTTGATTTTTTGCGGATAGGTCAGAACGAGTTCGGCGGCGATGTTCGGGGTGAAGAAGTAAGTGATGTCGACTTCCGGAATCCAGCGGCTGTCAGCTTCGACCTTGGCCCCTGCCAGATTGCGCTTCAGGGCCGAACTCTGGCCATTGTCAAAATCCAGGTAAACGGCGCGGCCACGCACCAGCCAGTTACCTTCCGATGCCTGCTGTGCAAGAACCGGAAAGCTTGCGCAAAGAGCGATGCCGAGAGCGGCGAATTTTAACGAGCGTTGCATGTGTTTCTCCCTTGTGTGTTGAAAAAAAACGTGTTGCACAGGTGAAAATTGTATTCCTTGTCGTCGATAAAATTTGATTTATATCAATCGACATCCTGGGTAATGATCTGAAATGTGGCTTATATACAACGATATGCGGGGAAGGCGCCGGCTGACGGGTTGATTTAAATCAATCGGAGGAGTTATCGCTGTCCAATTGTCATTCAGAATCCAGGCAGGCACAGAACCTGCCTGCCCCAACAGATTGCGCCACCGCGCAGCCATTTATCCAGCGTTTCCGGCTTATTTGGCGAATTTCTGCACGAGCTGATTCAGTTTTTCCGCGCGTTGCTTCTGGGCGGCTTCCTCTTCCTCGCGTTGTTTTTTGGCGATTTCCGCTACCTTTTCCGCCTTGCGGCGTTCCGCTTCCTTCCTGGCGCGTTCGCGCAGAACGTCGGCGGCATGCTGGCGATGCTCCTCGGGAACCTCGCTTCCCTGGCTGCCATCGAGGTTGAAGCGATGGGTCGCTTTTTCCATCGATTTCAGGTAGCGGAACGAGTGGGTGTGCGTGCCGAGCGCCAGGCGCAGCAACCTGCGATTGAGCCCGCTATCCTGCGCCAGCAATTGCTTGTCGATGCCGATGGACAGCGGTTTGAACTCGTGAAAAACCGGGAATTTTTCCTGAAGGGATTTGAGCAGGTCGCGTGCTTCCTGCCCTGAGCTGGCAGCGGGAGTCGGGGGGTTCATATGAGGAGAAAGGACAAGGTTAACAGGTGATTACCGACGACCGGCAGCTTATCATGCTAGGTTGGTATCGCGGAAGCGGCAATTTTCGCATGGGAGGAGAGGCTTCAATCCGAGCGCGCTTCCCCGGCCAGCGCGCGGAACGCCGCATAACGGCCTGGGGCGATTTCGCCGGCCTCAAGAGCATCGCGGATCGCGCAACCAGGCTCACGGTCGTGCCGGCAATCGCGGAAGCGGCAGCTTCCCAGCAGGGGGCGGAACTCGCGGAAGCCATATTCAATGTCCCGCAGGGCCAGGTGATGGAGTCCGAATTCCTGCAGGCCCGGCGAATCGATGAGCGACGAATTCTCCGACAGGCGATAGAGCGTGGCGTGCGTCGTCGTGTGCCTGCCTGTGTCGAGCGCCTCTGAAATCTCGCGGGTGCGGGCGTTGGCGTTGGGGACGAGCGCATTGATCAAGGTCGACTTGCCCATTCCCGACTGGCCGACAAGCACCCCGGTCTGTCCTGCAAGATGTGGCCGCAAAGCATCGACATCGCTGTGTGCGGACAAGCGGAGAATCGGGTAAGCGAGCCTGGAAAACGGAGCCAGCGCGGCTTCGGCGGACGCCAGAGGCCCGGTGAGATCGCACTTGTTGAGCACGATCAGCACATCGATGTCCTGGCTCTCGGCGGCAATCAGACAGCGCGTCACGAGGGTTTCCGAGAAAGGGGGAGCGGTCGCGACGACGAGGATCATCCGGGTGACGTTGGCTGCGATCAGTTTTTGCCGGAATTCATTGGAACGGTAGAGCAAGGCGCTGCGCGGCAGGATGGCGTCGATGACGCCCTGGGACTCGTTGCTGCGCGCGATCGAAACCCGGTCCCCGCAAGCCAGCTCGCTTTTCTTGCCGCGCGGAAAACAGGACAGGGCGCCGCCATCGGGCAGTTCGACGAGATAGTGCCGCCCGTGCGCGGCGATGACCGTTCCTTCGAGCTTCAAGTGGGTTCGGTGGCAGAGGGCGGCAGGGAAGACAGCAGATGCGCGACCCGCTGCGCCGCGGGCGGATGCGAGTCGTAGAAGAGGGAATGCAGGGGATCGGGGGTCAGCGTCGCGGCGTTGTCTTCGTACAGCTTGACCAGCGCCTTGACGAGATCGGCCGCCGAAGCGTGCCCGGCGGCGTAGCGGTCGGCCTCGAACTCGTGGCGGCGCGAAAGCAGGCTCGCCAGCGGGGTCGTGAGGAAAGCGAATACCGGAACGATCTGGAAAAACAGGATCAGCGCCATCGCCGTGTCGCGGGCGCTCTCCGAGGTAACGCCCAGACCGGCATAGAACCAGTCGGCGTTCATCAACTGACCGAGGATATACAACAGAAACAGCGTCATGCCGAAAATCATCACGATACGCTTGACGATGTGACGATGCGCGAAATGCCCCAGTTCGTGCGCCAGCACGGCCTCCACTTCCTGCGGTTCAAGCCGGTTGAGCAACGTGTCGAAAAAAACGATGCGTTTGGTTTTGCCAAAGCCGGTGAAGTACGCGTTGCCATGGGCGGTACGTTTGGAGCCGTCCATCACGAACAGTCCGGAACTGGAAAATCCGCAACGGGTCAGCAAGGCTTCGATGCGCGCCTTCAGCGTCGCGTCTTCGAGTGGCGTAAAGGTGTTGAACAAGGGCGCGATCCACGTCGGATAGACGAACAGGATCAACAGGTTGAAGGCGCACCAGAACAGCCAGACGTATAACCACCACGCATTCCCCATGCGCGCCATCAACCACAGGACGGCGAGCAGGACGGGCGTGCCGATGGCCAGTGCGAGCAGCAGTTGCTTGGCAAAATCGAGCATGAACAGGCGCAGGGTCATCCGGTTGAAACCGAAACGTTGTTCAAGAACAAAGCGCGAATACAAGGACATGGGCAGGTCGACGATTCCCGAAATAGCCGTGACGCTGAAGATCAGGGCGACGCCATACCATAAGCCGTCGAGGCGCGGCGACCAGAACGCGTGCAAAGCCTGCAATCCGCCGCCGAGCGTGAATGCCAGCAGCAAGACAATCTCGACGGCCAGCGCCAGCTTGCCGAAGCGGATGTGTGCAATGCAATAATCGGCCGCTTTCTGGTGCGCCGGGAGCGTAACGCGGTCGGCGAACTGTTCCGGAACCGTGGACCGATGCGCGCGGATGTGCGCAATTTGCCGGGCGCCGAGCCACAGGCGGAGCGCCACCATCAGGACCAGCGCGCCGAGAAAGATCAGGGAGAAGGTGTGAGCGGCGGACGAGAGGGAGGACATAGAGGAGGTCGTGGTGATATAAGAGGTGAAATAAGCGATGAGAGAAGCTGCGGAATCAGACATCAAGCTGTGCCAGAATGCGGTTTTTACAGGTGGGACGGATTATATGGCACAGAGCGACAATCATCTCGTCTGGCTGGACATGGAAATGACTGGCCTCGATCCCGAACGCGAACGCATTATCGAGCTGGCGATAATCGTCACCGACACTGATCTCGAAACCGTGGCCGAGTCGCCCGTCTGGGCGGTGCATCAATCAGAATCCTTGCTCGACGCGATGGATGATTGGAACAGGAACACCCACGGCAAGTCGGGCCTGATCGAGCGGGTGCGGGCATCCGCCTTCGACGAGGCGGCCGTCGAAGCGGCGGCGCTGAAGTTCGTGCGCGAGTACGTGGCGCAAGGAATCAGCCCGATGTGCGGCAACACGATCGGCCAGGACCGGCGTTTCATGGTGCGCTACATGCCGACGCTCGAAGCGTGGTTCCACTATCGCAACATCGACGTCAGCACGCTCAAGGAACTCTGCAAACGCTGGAAACCCGACCTGCTCAAAGGCTTCCAGAAAACATCGGCGCATACGGCGCTGGCCGACATCCGCGAATCCATCGATGAGATGAAGTATTACCGGGAACACTTCATCAAACTGTAATTATGTAATTGTGATCACCGAGGGAAATCAAACTACCCACGCAGCTTTCCCGCCGGGCCGTCCCAAGGGAAAGCGGCGGGTTCGCGAAGCGAACATCCGCTGCCACCTTTGCCCGGAGCACCCCGTGTCATACGAGCGTAGCGAGCCACCATCACCTCCTTCCCCCGGGGAAGGAGGCCGGGAGGATGGGCTAATGATTTCAGGAAAGATTACTGATCCACACCGAATACAACTGGTCGGCCAAACGGTGCAAGGCGGGGAGTCGATCAGGCGTTTGTCGCCGGATTTCATCCGGTGTCTGAACGCTGTCAGGCAAGGGATTGATGCCGCGCGTTTCGTTTTCCCAGCCTTTGTTCCATGTCCGGATCATGGCTTCGGTCATTTCCACATGACATTGCATGCCAAGGTGTGGCCCCAGAGCGAACATCTGGTCAGGGCAGAATGGACTGCTCAGTAAACGCGTCGCACCCGGCGGGATGCTGAAAGTCTCGCCGTGCCACTGGAATACCGTGGTCAGCCCCGAATCGTCGATGGACGAAGCAAACCATCGTTTCGTTTCTTCGCCCGGGTCGACCCGGACCGCTCCCCATCCAATCTCCTTGACCGGATTCTTCGTAACCTGACCACCGAGCGCCTTGCTCATCAACTGACCGCCAAGACAATGCCCAATGACCGGCACGTCCCTGGCGACGGCTTCACGGATCAGCCGCAAGCTTTGTTCGATCCACGGCAAGGGATCGTTCACGCTGACGACGCCGCCCATCAGGCAGATGCCGGAAAACGGAGTGACGGATTCCGGAATGGGTTCACCCTCATCGACCTTGATCAGTTGCCAGGGAATCGAGTGTTGATCGAGGAATGTGGCAAAATAACCCGGTTCTTCCGTTCTGGTATGACGAAAAATGGCGATAGATTTCATGGGGTGGTCCTTCAAAATGATAAAACCTGATGCCGGTTGGGGTTCGGATTTTAAACGAAACGTGCTGCGTGGCTTATTTCTGAGCGTCGGTTTGTGGCCTTTCATTGCTTGCGGCGCGGATGTCGGGCTGGCGGGATTGTTTCCCGGAAAGGCCTTGCTGACCATCAACGGCGGCGCTCCGCGCATTGTCGCCGTGGGTGCGACAAGCAGCGAAGGAGTCAAGGTCGTAGCCATCGAAGGCGAAACCGCGACGATCGAGGTCGACGGCAAGAAGCGTGTCCTGCGTGTCGGGCAGAACGTTGCCGTGCAAGCTTCGGGCGCCGGACCGGCTCGTGTCATTCTGACCGCCGATTCGCGTGGACACTTTCTCGCTAACGGAAGTATCAACGGAACAAGTGTCCGCTTCATGGTCGATACGGGCGCCTCGTTGGTTTCCATCGGCGCCGGGGACGCGCGGCGGATGGGTATCGACCCCGGCAAAGGAGTCCGGGGAGTCAGTAACACCGCTAACGGACGGGTCGTGGTGTCTCTGGTTAAACTCAATTCCGTGCGCATTGGCGATATCGAACTTCATAATGTCGACGGGTCGGTACACCAGAATGACATGCCCGCGCTGCTCGGCATGAGCTTCCTGAATCGCATGGAAATGCAGCGAAACGGCGATAGCATGACCTTGATCAAACGCTATTAGGAGACACGGATGCCTCATCGCGACCAGGAAATTACCTTGTTGCGCCAGCAACTCGAAATGTTGATGAAGGAGCGGCAAGGCTTGTTGCGTATCGTGGGCGCGAGCGCCGCCTTGATAGCCAGCCTGGATAGCAGGCAGCTTCCGGCGGGCGCCGTCGAGGCAGCCGATCAAGTGGCCACTTTGATCAATCTGCTGCCGGAAGAAAGCTTGCAGGATGCGTTGAATTCTGTCAGCGCCGAAATCGAGGAAGAGGATTCTGTTCAAGAAAAATGACGTTCCGGGACAGGCGGAGCCACCTGATAGTCCTGCCGGGGGGGTGGATCTCGACCGTTTACGTTCGCTACTGTCAAGGCAAGCGACCCATGCCGAGCCTATCGTCGAGACCGGGGCGGAACAAGGTAGTCTGGTCGCGGCTTCGGTACTCTTTCCCATCGTTCTTCACGAGAGCGGGCCGACCGTCCTGCTGACGCAGCGCACGGAGCATCTTCGAGATCACCCCGGACAGATCAGTTTTCCGGGCGGACGCGTCGAGGCAAATGACCCCTCACCGGAACATACGGCCTTGCGCGAGACGAAAGAAGAAATCGGCCTTGCGTCCCGGCATATCGAAATCATCGGTTTTCTGCCGGAATACCAGACGGGGACCGGATACCGAATTACCCCCGTGGTGGGATTCTTGACTCCGCCCTTCGAATTACGGCCCGACCCTTCGGAGGTGGCGGAGATTTTCGAAGTACCACTTTCCTTCCTGCTCAACCCGGCCAATCACCAGCGTCATTCGCGCGAATACATGGGAAAAACGCGTCACTTCTTTGCCATACCCTATGGGCGACATTTCATCTGGGGCGCCACGGCGGGAATCATTGTTTCCCTGGCGCGGGCAATGGCTATCTGATTGATCAAAGTTCGACGGCGAGAATCATGCTCGTGTTGCCTATGCTTTCAACTGCATTTCTCTATCCGACATCTCGGGGTGGTTCAAACACGATGGATATGGGATGCAATAAGTCAATCTGCTCTAAAACAAACGGCGCGTCGCGCCGGGAGGATACGCTTCTGGATTCCGGCTTGCGCCGGAATGACGAGGCAGAAATAGGTCGTGTAGCGCGGCATAACCACCCGGCTCTACCGCCTTTCAGGCAGCCCACTCACGACACTCTGACAGTATACTTGACAGTACACGCAACACATCCCAAAGCACTATTTCAGATAGCATAACAGCCCGCCGTGCAATATCCGCAAGCGATTCAACATCGCGATAAAAGACGGTTGTGCATGTTTTTGCGAAACATGCAAAGAGTCGCTTTGGCATGCTCCAAGCGTGTTTCGTGCTGAACCGCGCCTATCCAACCCTTCGGCATCACGACCAAACAGGTTTTGATAAATCGTGTTGACGATCTGGGCGTTGGTCTTGCCGGTGTATTGGGCCGTGTATTCAGGAGCGTCCTTGAA
>BNUC01000018.1 GCA_025997075.1 Betaproteobacteria bacterium
GGTCTTTGGGGTCGCGGATCATGGTGTTGTCTCCGTTGTTTCCTCGTCTTCACGCTCGATCTCGTCTTCGATCTCTTTGGAAACTTCGTTCGGGCCCATGGTCACGTAGTGGAACAGGCTCCCCAGCGCGACGCCGGCCATGGCCAGCGTGGCGAGCGGCTTGGCGAAGCCTTTCCACAGTAAAACCAGCGGACTGATCGACGGGTTTTCCGGCAGAGCGCTGTACAGTTCCGGCTGGTCGGCGTGGTGCAGCACGTACATGACGTGCGTGCCGCCGACGCCTGGCGGATCGTACAGGCCCGCCTGGTCGTAACCGCGTTCCCTGAGGTCGGCGACGCGCGTTTCGGCATACTCCTTCATCGCCTCTTTGGGGCCGAACTGGATCGCGCCTGTCGGACAGGTCTTGGCGCAGGCCGGCGCCATGTTGACGGCGACCCGGTCGGAGCACAGCGTGCACTTGTAGGCTTTGCTGTCCTTTGGCGAGATACGCGGGACGCTGAAGGGGCAGCCGGTCACGCAGTAGCCGCAGCCGATACAGTTTTCCTGGTGAAAGTCGACGATACCGTTCTTGTACTGGACGATCGCGCCGGGCGCCGGACACGCCTTCAGGCAGCCGGGATCGGAACAGTGCATGCAGCCGCTTTTGCGAATCAGCCACTCCAACTTGCCGTTCTGTTCCACTTCCGCAAAGCGGATGAGGGTCCAGACATCCGCCGCGAGGTCGGCGGGATTGTCGTAGACGCCGGCGTTATGGCCGGCTTCGGGGCGCAGGTCGTTCCACTCCATGCACGCCGACTGACAGGCCTTGCAGCCGATGCAGACCGAAACGTCGATCAGCTTGGCGATTTCCGGCGCCTCGCGTACCTGGGGTTCCGGCGTGGTGGTCGCGGAACGCTGTTTGATATCGAGTGATTGCAGTGCCATGGCGTTCCTCCTATATCTTCTCGATGTTGACGAGGAAGGATTTGAATTCCGGCGTCTGCGTATTGGCGTCACCGACGAACGGCGTCAGCGTGTTGGACAGGAAGCCCTGCCGCGCCACGCTCTTGAAGCCCCAGTGGATGGGAATGCCGACGTGGTGAACCTTCTGGCCATTGATCATCAGTCCCTTGAGCCGCTTGGTGACCACCGCCACGGCCTTGATGTGGCCGCGGTTGGAACGCACCCTGACCTTGTCGCCGGTGACGATTCCCTTCTCTTTTGCCAAGTCCTCGCCGATTTCGACGAACTGCTCGGGTTGCAAAATAGAGCTGATCCGGGTGTGCTTGGTCCAGTAATGGAAATGCTCGGTCAGGCGATAAGTCGTCGCGGCGTAGGGGAAGTCCTGGGCCTTACCGAACACTTCCATGTCGCCCTTGAACACGCGGGCCGCCGGATTGCTGACGGCTTTCGGATTCGTGTTCATCGGGTTGACGCCGATCGGCGTTTCAAATGGCTCGTAGTGTTCCGGGAAAGGCCCTTCCGCCATCATGCCGCGGGCAAAAAAGCGCGCCACGCCTTCCGGATTCATGATGAACGGGCCCATGCCGTCGGACGGATGGGAAGTGAGCGAGAAATCAGGCACGTCCGTCCCGGTCCACACGCGGCCGTCCCACCAGATCTGTTTCTTCTCCGGATTGAACGGCTGGCCGTTGACGTCCGCCGAGGCGCGATTGTACAGGATGCGCCGGTTGACCGGCCACGCCCAGGCCCAGTTCAGCGTCTGGCCGTTGCCCCAGGGGTCGCTGTTGTCACGCCGCGCCATGTTGTTGCCGGCCTGTGTCCACGAACCGGAAAACAGCCAGCAGCCACAGGAGGTGCTGCCGTCGGCGCGCAACTGGGCGAAGCTGTCGAGCTGCTCGCCGGCCTTGCGGAAGACCCTGCCGTCCTTCGGGTCAGAGAGGTCGACCAGCGCCTTGCCGTTGTATTCCCTGGCAAGCTCGTCGGAGGCCGGTTCATGCGGATTGCGATACGGCCAGGTCAGGTTCAGGATGGGATCGGGGAACGCGCCGCCCTTTTCCTGGTACATGGCTTTCAAGCGCAGGAAGATGCCGGCCATGATCGCCTGATCGGGCCGGGCCTCCGCCGGCGGCTCGGCGCCTTTCCAGTGCCATTGCAGGCAGCGGCCGGAATTGACCAGCGCGCCGTCTTCTTCCGCGAAGCAGGTGGACGGCAGACGGAACACCGTCGTCTGAATCTCGGCGGGATTCACGTCGTTGAACTCACCGAAATTCTTCCAGAACTCGGAAGTCTCGGTCGCCAGCGGGTCGATGACCACGAGGTATTTCAGTTTGGCGAGCGCGGCGCCCAGTTTGGCCTTGTTTGGGAACGACGCGAGCGGATTGAAGCCCTGGCAGAAATAGCCGGTCATCTTGCCCTGATACATGTCGTCGAATACCCGCAGCACGTCATGCAGGGTGTCGAGCTTGGGCAGGTAGTCGAAAGCCCAGTCATTGGCCTGGGTCGCGGCGTCGCCGAACCACGCCTTCATCAAACTGACATGGAATTTCTCGTAGTTCTGCCAGTAGGAAAGCTGGTTGGGGCGCATGGGCTTGGGCGCGCGCTTGTCGATATAGGCCCGGTAGTCCGTTTCCTTGTCGCCGGGCAGGGTCATGTAACCCGGCAGCAGATTGGACATCAGGCCCAAGTCGGTCAATCCCTGAATGTTCGAATGACCGCGCAAGGCGTTGACGCCGCCGCCGGCGATGCCGATGTTGCCCAGCAGCAACTGAACCATGGCGCCCGTGCGGATGATCTGCGAGCCGTAAGAATGCTGCGTCCAGCCCAGCGCGTAGAGGATGGTCATCGCGCGGTTCCGTGTGGCCGTCGAAGCCATGATCTCGCACACCTGCAAGAAAGCGGCTTGCGGTGTGCCGCAAATTTTCTCGACCATCTCCGGCGTGTAGCGGTTGTAATGCTGTTTCATCAACTGGTAGACGCAACGCGGATTTTGCAGGGTCGGATCGGTCTTGACGTAACCGTCCTCACCCTTCACGTAATCCCAGCCCGTCTTGTCGTAGCTGCGCTTCTCCGGGTCATAACCCGAGAAAATACCGTTCTCGAAGCCGTAATCGTCGTTGACCAGGAAGCTGAAGTCGGTATACGCCTTGACGTACTCGTGCTGAATCTTGTCGCGGCTCAACAGGTAGTTGATGACGCCACCCAGGAAGGTGATGTCGGTACCGGTACGGATCGGCGCGTAGAGATCGGCGACCGAGGCCGTGCGCGTGAAACGCGGGTCGACGACGACGAGCTTCGCCTTGTTGTGCTTCTTCGCTTCGATGACCCACTTGAATCCGCAGGGATGCGCTTCCGCCGCGTTTCCACCCATGACCAGGACGACATCGGCATTCTTGATATCGACCCAGTGATTGGTCATCGCACCGCGGCCAAACGTCGGGGCCAGACTGGCCACCGTCGGGCCGTGTCAAACACGCGCCTGGTTGTCGAAAGCGATCATCCCGGTCGAGCGAACGACCTTGTGGGTGAGGTATCCGGTCTCGTTACTGGAAGCGGAGGCGGCGAGAAAACCGGTGCTCAGCCAGCGATTCACGGTGACGCCATCGTCATTGCGGGTGATGAAATTGGCGTCGCGGTCTTCCTTCATCAGCGTTGCGACACGCTCGAAGGCTTCCTCCCAGGAGATGCGTTTCCACGCGTTGCTGCCGGGTTCGCGCACTTCCGGATAGTGGAGCCGGTTCGGGCTGTGGATGAAATCCAGCAGACCCGCGCCCTTCGGACACAGCGACCCGCGATTGACGGGATTATCCGGGTCTCCTTCGATATGGATGATCCTGGAACGGACATTCTGCGAGCTGTCGCCGACCGAGTACAGCAACAGACCGCAGGCCACCGAGCAATACGGGCAGGTATTGCGTGTCTCGGTGGCGCGGGCCAGTTTGAAGGTCCGGACTTCGGCCAGAGCCGCCGTCGGCGAAAAACCCATCAACGCGATGGAGGACCCGCCGAGCCCCGCCGTGCTTATCTTGAAAAACTGTCGTCGTGTCACTTTCATGGGACACCTTTCCTTGTCGATTGTGACTCGTTTAGCGCGTTGCTTACCTTGTCTTAGCTTGTTGCCTCCTTGCCGACTACAATCCTATCTTATGCCAAAAAAGAGAGCTACGCCAAATCAGGCCGGAATTTATCGAGCGACTATCGCGAAGTCGCGCGGTGGCCGATGTCGCGGCGGAACTGCATGCCATCGAAATGGATGCCGGCGATCGTGTCATAAGCCTGCTTCTGCGCCTGTTTGATATTTTCGCCGAGCGCCGTGACGCACAGCACGCGACCACCCGCGGTGACGACCTGGCCCTCCCGTTCGGCGGTTCCCGCGTGGAAAACACAGATGTTTTCGCGTTCGTTGGGGAGCCCGGTGATCGCGTCGCCTTTTTTCGGCGTATCCGGGTAATTGGCGGCGGCCAGCACGACGCCGAGCGCGACGCGACGATCCCACTCGGCTTCGATCTGGTTGAGCTGGCCGGCGATGGCGTGTTCGACCAGGGTCAGCAGATTGGATTTCATGCGCATCATGATCGGCTGCGTTTCCGGGTCACCCAGACGGCAGTTGAATTCGACGACCTTGACCGAGCCGTCCTTGCCGATCATCAGCCCCGCGTAGAGGAAGCCGGTGTAGGGGATGCCGTCGCTGGCCATGCCGCGCACTGTCGGCAGAATGATCTCGCGCATGGCTTTGGCATGGATTTCCGGCGTGACGACCAGGGCCGGGGAGTACGCGCCCATGCCGCCGGTGTTGGGGCCGGTGTCACCGTCGCCGATGCGTTTATGATCCTGGCTGGAAGCGAGTGGCAGCACGTTCTTGCCGTCGACCATGACGATGAAGCTGGCTTCTTCGCCGTCCAGAAATTCTTCGATCACGACCCGCGCGCCCGCTTCGCCCAGTTTGTTGCCGGAGAGCATGTCGTCGATGGCGGTGTGCGCTTCTTCGAGCGTTGTGGCGACGACAACGCCTTTGCCGGCGGCGAGTCCGTCGGCCTTGATAACGATTGGCGCGCCGCGTTTTTCCACGCAGGCGTGCGCGGCGGCGGCATCGGTGAAGGTCTCGAAGGCGGCGGTCGGAATGTTGTGTCGGATCATGAAGCGCTTGGCGAAATCCTTTGAACTTTCCAGTTGCGCGGCCTCTTTCGTCGGCCCGAAAATTTTCAGGCCGCGCGCGCGGAAAAGGTTGACGATTCCGGCGGCCAGCGGCGCTTCCGGTCCGACAAGAGTGAGATGGATTTTTTCCTTTTCGGCAAAATCGGCGAGAGCGGCAAGATCAGTGATCGGCAGGTTTTCCATCGCGGCCTGATGCGCGGTTCCCGCGTTGCCGGGAGCAACATAAATTTTTTGCAGACCCGGCGTTTGCGCCAGTCGCCACGCCAGCGCGTGTTCGCGTCCGCCGGAGCCGATAACGAGAAGTTTCATGGTGTTTCGTCCTTTGTTCCAATATGGGCGGTAAAGCCGATGGGGTTGTGTTTTTCCTTGACGGGCGGGGCCATCAGTTGCCGGATGGCTTCGAATACCGAGCGGAATTGTTGGTCGTAGCGGCCTTCCAGTTCGTCGATGCGGCGCGAGAGTTCCTGATGTTCGCTCAGGATGCGGCGCAAACGCACGAAAGCGCGCATGATCCCGATATTGACCTGCACGGCCTGGGGGCTGCGCAGGACGCTGGAGAGCATGGCGACGCCTTGCTCGGTGAAGGCGTAAGGCGCTTTACGCGCTCCGCCCCAACTTGAAGTCACAAATTGTGACTTCAAGTTGTTTGTAGGGTTGCTTGTCATGAGCGCGGTTTCGTCAGCGTTCAACTGAAACATGAAATCTTCGGGAAAGCGTTCGATGTTGCGCTTGACAGCCTGCACCAGCACCCTGGGCGCGACGCCGTAGAGCGCCGCCAGATCGGAGGACAGCATGACGCGCTGGCCGCGCAGGTTCAGGATGGCAAGCTCGATTTCAGCCGATGCAGAAATGTCTTCCACCTGCTGTATTTCGTGTTCGCCGGAGCCGGTCACGGGACGCTTCATGCTTTCTTTTTCCGTGGCTTGGGCAAGGGCGTTACCGGTTCAAGGATGTGGACGATTTTCTTGCTGAATTCCGCGTCGTCGATGTCGAGAATGTAATGCGGCTTTGCGCCCGGATAAGGCGTGCCGATGGCGGCGTTTTCCATTTTCTGGCTCACGCAGTCCCGTTGTTTGACGTACACGGTGTTGTCGCAGACGAGCAGAATGGGCTTGTCGTCGATATACACCATGTACTCGCCGAACATTTTTTTGTGGCGAATTTCCCCGGCGCCCGCGATTTGTTCGCAGACGTATTCGATGAAATCGGGCGTGCTGGCCATGGATTTTGCGGGGAAGATGGTTCAGTGCCGGAAATGCCGTGCGCCGGTGAACACCATGGCGATGCCATGTTCGTCGGCCGCCGCGATGACTTCATCGTCGCGCACCGAGCCGCCGGGCTGGATGACCGCGCTGGCGCCGGCTTCGGCGAGCACGTCGAGACCGTCGCGGAAAGGGAAAAAAGCGTCGGAGGCTACCACCGATCCCTCGAGCGACAGACCGGCATTGTCTGCTTTCATGCCAGCGATGCGGGTGGAATCGACGCGGCTCATCTGGCCCGCGCCGACGCCGAGGGTCATGCCACCGCCGCAGAAGACAATGGCGTTGGATTTGACGAACTTGGCGACATGATCGGCAAAGAGCAGGTCTTCGATCTGTTGGGCGCTCGGCGCTTTTTTCGTCACCACTTTCAGATTTTCCGGTTTGACGTTGAAACTGTCCGGCGTCTGCGCCAGCAGCCCGCCGCCGACGCGTTTCAATTCCAGCGTTTGATAGCCGCGCGCGAGCGGCACTTGCAGCACGCGCAGGTTTTGCTTGGCGGCCAGCAAGGCCTTGGCCGCGTCGGTGAAGGCGGGGGCGATCAGCACTTCGACGAAGTGTTTGCGCGCGCTCATCGCCTGCACCACATCCGTATCCACCGTGCCGTTGAAGGCGATGATGCCGCCGAAGGCGGAGGTGGAATCGGTCTGGAAGGCTTTCTCGTAGGCTTCGGGCAGGCTCGCGCCGATGGCCACGCCACAGGGGTTGGCGTGTTTGATGATCGCGCAGGCGGGTGCACTGAAGGTTTTGACGCATTCCCAAGCGGCGTCGGCATCGCCGATGTTGTTGTAGGACAGTTCCTTGCCCTGCCATTGCGTGTAAGCGGCGATGCCGCCGGCGACCGGATTCGCGTCGCGGTAGAAAGCGGCGCTTTGATGCGAATTCTCGCCGTAGCGCAGCGTCTCGACACGGTCGAAGGCGAGCTGAAGCCGCTCCGGGAAGATCGACGGCGTCGGCGCGGCTTCGTCTGGTTTGGCTTCGATGCCCGCATCCAGGCCGGTCAGCCAGTTGGCGATCATGCCGTCGTAACGCGCGGTGTGAGTGAACGCTTTCCTGGCCAGCGCGAAACGGGTCGCCAGCGTCAGCGAGCCATCGTTGGCCCGCATCTCTTCCAGCAGCGCCAGGTAATCGCCGGGGTCGGTGACGATAGCGACGCCCGCGTAGTTCTTGGCCGCCGAGCGGACCATCGCCGGGCCGCCGATGTCGATGTTCTCGATAGCTTCTTCCAGCGTCACGCCCGGTTTGGCGACGGTCGCCGCGAAGGGATAGAGATTGACGCAAACCAGATCGATCGTCGGGATGCCGTGCTTTTCGATCGTCGCCAGGTGTTCGGGCAGATCGCGGCGGGCCAGGATGCCGCCGTGTACTTTCGGGTGTAAGGTTTTTACCCGACCGTCGAGCATTTCCGGGAATCCCGTGTAATCGCCGATTTCAGTCACGGCGAGGCCGGCCTCGCGCAGCAGTTTGGCGGTGCCGCCGGTGGACAGCAAGCTGACGCCCTGGGCGGCAAGCTCCTTGGCGAATTCAAGCGCGCCGCGTTTGTCGGACAGGCTGATCAATGCACTATGAATCTTCATGACATTAACTTTCTCAAGGTGGAAATAATCATGTTGCTAATTGTTGGCAGAAGTGTTGGCAAAATCGCGCCGGAAACATCGCGACCCACGGCCCACCGAAGCTCTTCGCGTAAGGGGATGTTTAGCGCAACTGGTGCTCGTTGATCTTCTTACGCAGGGTGTTGCGGTTGATGCCGAGCATCTCGGCGGCCAGCGTCTGGTTGCCGCCGGCTTGCCGCAACGTGACTTCCAACATCGGCCGTTCGACGCTTTTCAACACCATGTCGTAGATATTGCTTGGCATTTCTCCATCGAGATCACGGAAATAGGTTTCAAGCGCGCCCCGGATGCAGGCGGAAATATCGTTGGGCTTTTCCATGCAGCGTGTCCTTCGATGTTGTTATCATCGGTCGGGTCGTAATAGAGATGTTCGTTCTGTTCGGCCAGACTCAGAAAGAATTCGTCGACGGCATTACGTTGTTCAACAACATCAGGTAACTGGTTCATGCGGTGACGGAATGACGCCGAGCCAGCCAATCCTTTGGTGTACCAGGAGATGTGCTTGCGCGCGACACGTACACCTGTATCGACACCGTAAAAATCATATAAGTCCTCCAAATGCGCCAGGAGGATGTTGTGAATTTCACCAACACGCGGTGGCGGCAGGCGCTCGCCGGTCGCCAGATAGTACTCGATCTCCCGGAACAGCCACGGCCGGCCTTGCGCCGCGCGACCGATCATCAGGGCGTCGGCGCCGGTCGCGTCGAGCACGAATTTGGCCTTTTCCGGCGAGACGATGTCGCCGTTGGCGACGATCGGAATACGCGCCTCGGCCTTGATCGCGGCGATCGTTTCGTACTCGGCGTGACCGGTGTACCCGCAAGCGCGCGTGCGCCCGTGCACGGTCAGCGCCTGGATGCCCGACTGTTCGGCGATCTTCAGGATCGATGGCGCATTGCGATTGGCTTTGTCCCAGCCAGTGCGAATCTTCAGCGTGACCGGCGTACCGGGAACCACCCTGACTACAGCTTCGAGAATGCGGCCGACCAGCGCTTCATCCTTGAGCAGCGCCGATCCGGCCATCGTGTTGCACACTTTTTTGGCGGGGCAGCCCATGTTGATGTCGATAATTTGCGCGCCTCGGTCGACGTTGTAACGCGCCGCTTCCGCCATCATTTCCGGAACAGAACCGGCGATCTGCACTGCGATCGGAGCGACTTCGCCATCGTGATCGGCGCGCCGCCGCGTCTTGGCGCTACCGTACAGCAGCGAGTTTGACGTGACCATCTCGGAAACAGCCAAGCCGGCGCCCATCTTTTTACAGAGCTGGCGGAACGGACGATCCGTAACGCCAGCCATGGGCGCGACGAACAGATTGTTCCGGAGCGAAAAACCGAGATAGTGCATGGAAGGGGGCAAAACGATGGGCGAAGAGGTCGAATTTTACTCTTGTTGTCGCCTAAAAAATAGACAATTTCGATTGTGGAGAAGATGAAAAAATGTTCTTTGAGTATTTGGAAAAAATCCAACACATTCTCATGAGTATTTTTTTGTACATAAAAACAAAGATTTATGTCAGTAAAACTCAGGTAATAGTTTAAAAATGAGCACTTCCTCCACCTAAGGGTGGATGTGATTGCCGCCTGCCGCGCTATCCGTCATTCCCGCGAAAGCGGGAATCCGGAAATTTGAAGAACAAACCTGGGTCCCGGCCTGTACCGGGACGACGGAGTGATGAGCATCGCTGGTTGGGGTAATGGTGGAGCGCGTTTTCCGAACGCGCCGAGTGGCAGCTTTTCTTCGATCCCGCACTATCTGTTGCATGGGCAAGCAGCGAATGTGCCTCTCATCCCCGAGCCTCCGGGGGGAAGACCAGCCTCAGTCCGGGTCTATCTTGGTGTCATGCAGATTACGATACGACTCCTTGAACAGAGTACGAATGCTGGCAGCGTCAGGCTTGGGCGTGAACAGGCTGACCAGCGGCACAATCACCAGTCCCGCGAGCATCGTCAGCGCACCGGCATTGATAGGCGATTTTATGTAGCCCCACAACATGTTGGTGCAAATCAGCACCAGCGCAAAGATGAAACACGCCCATACGCTGCCCGTCGTGGCGCGTTCCCAGTAAAGCCCGTAGAGGAAGGGCGCCAGAAACGCGCCCGCCAGCACGCCCCAACTGATGGCCATGAGTTGCGCGATAAAAATAATCGGCGAGTTGTACTGAATGAGCGCGATTACGGTCGATATAACTACGAAGACCACAATCAGCAAACGTATCGCCAAAAGCTGGCTTTTTGCGTCCAGATCTTTAATGAAGCGGCCCTTGAGCACATCGAGCGTCAGCGTGGAACTCGATGTCAGCACCAGCGAACTCAAGGTTGACATGGAAGCGCTCAACACCAGCACCACCGTCAGACCAATGAGCAGGTCGGGCATGCTGGCGAGCATGGAGGGAACCACCGAGTCGAACACCGGCGTGCCCGTCGGCGTTTTAGCAATCTGGTTCGCCGCGAGGCGGCCAAACCCACCCAGGAAGTAACTTCCCCCCGCAACTACCAACGCGAACACCGTCGAGATAATCGCGCCGCGCTTGATGGCGTCGCTGCTTTTGATGGCGTAAAACTTCTGCACCATCTGCGGCATGCCCCAGACGCCCAGCGAAGTCAGGACGAACACGCCAGCGAGGTTGAACAGGTCCGGCCCGAAGATCGAGGTGAACGCACCCTGCATTCCCTCCATGCCTGGCACGTCACAGGGCATCTGCGAGAGCGTGACGACCGCCTGCGTAAAACCGCCGTAGCCGCTCAACACCGTGACGATTATGGCGACGATGCCAAACAGCATGATGACGCCCTGCACCATGTCATTGACCGCCGTCGCCACATAACCGCCCATTACCACATAAATACAGGTCAGCGCCGCCATGCCGATGATGCACCACTCATATGGAACGCCGAACGCCATATCAAAAAGGCGCGAAAGCCCGTTATAAACACCTGCGGTATAAGGAATGAGAAAAATAAAAATAATGACGGCTGCCGCGATCCGCAGTCCGGGGCTTGAAAAGCGCGCGCCAAAAAATTCCGGCATGGTCTGCGACTGCAAGTGATGCGTCATTGCGCGCGTACGCGCGCCCAACACGTACCACGCCAGCAGACTGCCGACAAAAGCATTGCCTAACCCGATCCACAGCGCCGCCATGCCGTACTTCCAGCCGAACTGGCCCGCGTAGCCAATAAAAACCACCGCCGAAAAATACGACGTGCCGTAAGCAAAAGCGGAGAGCCACGACCCCATCCTCCGCCCGCCCAACACAAAGCCATCGACATCCATCGCGCTCTTGCGGGTGCGAAAACCGATATAAATCGTGACGGCAAAAAACGCCGCCATCATGAGAATTTTTGCAAACATGTCGTTGGGTTACCAGGAGAGTTGGGTTGGGGTCGGAAAAGAAAAATAACTTATGATTATAACCTCATGGAAGGTGGAGTTTTCTTTCTATCCGATCTTGTTCATCGTAAAACTAATTCCGGTTTGAAACCCCGTCCGTAAGAAAGGTGGGAACCATACCCCGGCCTGAAGGCCTGTCGCTAATTTCTTGCTCGGCTCGTAGTTTCGCTGCACGCCTACTTTCCACTCTTTTCCAACACTTGGATCTCCTCATGCGTTTCGCCTGGTCCGCTGTGGTCAACTTACTGCGGGATTTCCCCCCCAGGATTGCCCTTATGTTGGGCACATCAAAAAAAATCCCGAGCCAGTATGGCTCGGGATACAAATCCCATCGTTGCGATGGGTCAGGGAGGGTCAAACATTGCCAGCGGGGAACGCTGAAGCAATTTTTGAAGTCTACATTTCGCAACAGCCTGCGTCTGTAGCGCTTTGTCGGCTGTTGTGTAACGGTCTGTTTTCTTCTGCGCGGTATTTTGTTTTTCCGCAATGCTCACACAGCGTGGTTAATTGCTTTTCCAGGATAAACTTCCTCGCCTTTCTTTTTGCTCCTATACTTTGCACCCTCAATGGATTCTGGCAGGGGGATTCGTGTCTGAAGAAAACCCGTTCAAGGGTAAAACCGGTCTCCGGCGCGTGTGGAATGCGCTGCATTACTCAATGGCTGGCCTCTCCGCCGCCTATGATAACGAGGACGCTTTCCGGCAGGAGACGCTGCTTGCGGCGATTCTGATCGTGTTGTCCCTTTTCCTGCCGGTGACATGGATTGGCAGGGCGCTGATGATCGGCAGCGTGTTTCTGGTGCTGATCGTCGAACTGATCAATTCGGCGATCGAAGCGGTCGTGGATCGGGTGTCGCTGGATCGTCACCCTCTTTCCAAGCGGGCCAAGGACATCGGCAGCGCGGCGGTTTTCCTGGCGCTGCTCAATGTCGTCGTGGTGTGGGCCTGCGTACTGCTGGATGGTTCGGTGGTTTTTTGACTGACTGTTCATCCAGCCAGAATTTTTCAGGGAACGGTGAAATGAGTAGGGGCGGTTCGCGAACCGCCCCTACGAATTCCGCGCCGCCGAGGCGCGAGGCTTATTTTTTCCTTGCCGGCGGCAGATCGGTGCAGCTTCCGTGCTCGACTTCGGCCGCCATACCGATGCTCTCGCCGAGCGTCGGATGCGGATGGATGGTGCGTCCGATGTCCAGCGCATCGCAGCCCATTTCGATGGCCAGCGCCACTTCGCCGATCATGTCGCCGGCCGTGGGGCCGACGATGGCGCCGCCGATCACGCGCTGCGTTTCGGCGTCGAAGATCAGTTTGGTGAAACCGTAGTCCGCGCCGTTGGCGATGGCGCGGCCGGAGGCGGCCCAGGGGAATTTGGCGGTTTTGACCACGCGCCCGTCTTTTTTCGCCTGGTCCTCGGTGACACCGACCCAGGCGACTTCGGGATGCGTGAAGGCGACGCCGGGAATCACCGTCGCATCGAACGCCGTTTTTTGTCCGGCAGCGACTTCGGCGGCGACGTGCCCTTCATGCACGCCCTTGTGCGCCAGCATCGGGTTGCCGACAACATCGCCGATGGCGAAGATGTGCGGCACGTTGGTGTGCATCTCTCCATCGACCGGGATGAAGCCGCGATCGGTGACATTGACGCCGGCCTTCTCGGCGCCAATCTTTTTACCGTTTGGCGCGCGTCCGGCGGATTGCAGAATCATGTCGTAGCGCACGGCTTCGGCTGGCGCGCTGACGGAGGCATCGACTCCCTCGAACTTGACATAGAGCCCGTCGTCTTTCGCCTCGACCGACACCGTTTTCGTTTTCAGCATGACCTTATCGAAGCGGTTCTGGTTCTGCTTTTCCCAGACCTTGACGGCGTCGCGGTCCGGCCCCTGCATCAGGCCGTCAAGCATTTCCACGACATCGACGCGGGCGCCGAGCAGCGAATAGACCGTAGCCATTTCCAGGCCGATGATGCCGCCGCCGATAACCAGCATCTTCTTCGGGATGAAGCGCAGTTCGAGCGCGCCGGTCGAATCGACGATGCGCGGGTCCTGCGGGATGAAAGGCAGGTGTACCGGCGAACTCCCGGCGGCGATGATGCACTGCTTGAAGCCGATGACTTTCTTCTGACCGCTTTTTTCCTGGCCCGGACCTTGCGTCAGTTCGACTTCGAGGTGATTGGCGTCAAGGAAACTGCCGATTCCGCGCACGATGTTAACCTTGCGTGCTTTCGCCATGCCCGCGAGGCCGGTGGTGAGTTTCTTGACCACGCCGTCCTTGTGAGCGCGCAGCTTGTCGATATCGACGCCGGGCGCGGCAAAAGTCACGCCGCTGTCGGCCAGATGCGCGGCTTCTTCCATGACATTGGCGACATGCAGCAGGGCTTTGGACGGGATGCAGCCGACATTCAGACAGACGCCGCCAAGCGTCTCGTAGCGTTCGACGATGACTGTCGCCAGCCCGAGATCGGACGCGCGGAACGCCGCCGAGTAACCGGCCGGACCGGCGCCGAGAACCAGCAGGTCGCAGTCGATGTCGGACGCGCCACTGAACCCACTCCCGGCCCCTCCCTTGTCAGGGAGAGATGGGGAAGGGCTGGCAGCGGACGGGCTTGCGCTGGCGGATGCTTCCAGCCTCAGCAACAAACTGCCTTCCGAAACCTTGTCTCCTGGCTTTATCAGTATTTCCTTCACGACGCCGGCCGCGGACGATGGCACGTCCATTGTTGCCTTGTCGGACTCCAGCGTACAGATGGAAGCATCCACCGCGATCGTGTCACCCACTTTGACTGCGATCTCGATAACCGGGACGTCCTTGAAATCTCCGATGTCGGGTACTTTGATGTCTATGGCGCTCATGTTCAAACCTATCCTGTTTTACTGAATATCAATGATTATTTGTGCGTTTTCAATCGATTCTTCTAATCGTACCATGCTTCCCCGGTGGTTCATGGTCTCATAATCCATACCTCGGAGCCCCACAAATTGCGCTGTCATGTACGGGCACGAGTTGGAAACAGGGGCGAAAGATTTTTCGCCCCCTGCTTATGCATATACCGATATGGAGGCAACAGAAACGTTGTCGGTTGAAACCGCCGCATCGACGGTGCTGACCGCCGTCGTCGAGGCTTCAACTGCCGACAGGGCGGCGCTGTTGATATTTCCGATGTCGATATTCTCGCCGTTGATATCCCTATTGGCGGCAGTCTCCATGTTTTGCGCCAGCTTCTCGGTTCCCTGAAGCTGTTTCTCGACTTCCTTGATATTTTCCTTGTCCTCTTTGTCTTTACGCTGCAACATGGCTTTCACCCAGGCCAGCAGTTGACGCAAATCCTTGACCAGATCGCGCACCAACTCCGCATCCTGTTTTTCCTGTGCGCCTCTGGCGCGGCGCTGACTGGCAAGATCATTATTGCCGCTGATGCCCTTGTTCTGTTCGTTCTCCTGATCCTCGACTTCTTTT
Source organism: Betaproteobacteria bacterium (assembly GCA_025997075.1). Classification (GTDB taxonomy): domain Bacteria; phylum Pseudomonadota; class Gammaproteobacteria; order Burkholderiales; family Rhodocyclaceae; genus Propionivibrio. The sequence continues at coordinate 14,809 of BNUC01000018.1, forward strand.
TCGGCTTCGACGGCAGCTTGCTCTGCCTGCACTGCCGCGCCCGCAAGTGCCGCCTGCTCCGCTTCTTCGTCCCCTTCAGTTTCTTCCGCGCCCTCTGATCCGGCGCCTTCCTCTTGCACAACGGCTTCTTCAGCCACAACGCTCTCTTCCATCACCCTCTGTTCCGGCACGGCCTCTCCGCCTTCCGTTGCGCTGAAATTCACGTTTCCATCGACCGACAGATCGCCGCCGTCCGCGGTGGCGCCCGCGGTAGCATTTGCAACACCTGTTTGGAGATCACCCATCGAAAAATCCGGCGTCGGCTGCGCAAGGTCCGAGGCGACCTGCCGTATTTGCTGCGCGATCTGTTTGATCTGGCGCAGAATGCCTTTCGCCGCCAGCGGACCGAGCTTCGCCGCGATGTCTTTCAGAACTTCGAGCCGTTGTTTGAGAGCCCCCGCACGAGCGCGCGCAGCGGATTTTTGTGCATTACTGACGCTGCTGAACGATTTCAGCATATTCTGCATGGCCTGTAACTGGCGTTTGCCGAAATCACTCAAGTTGACTCTGGTGGATCTCTGCTGTTCTTCGGCTTTCTTGTCCCCGGCCTTTTCGTCCGTGGCATCTACCGCCGGCAACGGGGCACTCATCGCCGTCGGCGCATTCCTACTCTTCAGCATTCCCGCCGTCTGTGTCGGAAAAGCCTTGAACAGTGCGGTGATCATGTCGCGCGCCTGAAAGAGAGAAGGTGCAACTGTTTACGGTCACCCTCCGGAATACTTGAGCGCGCTACGCTTTCGCTCTATGAGGCTTCTTGTGCGGCGGCCCCATCATTTTGGCTCCCGTTATCTTTTGTTGCCAGACTGACCCAGTGGCTTCCTTTTTCGTGCCTGACCGCCAGCAAGTCGTAGGTCTTGAGCATGGTCAGCAAACTCGAATGACCGTAGGCCTTGGGTGAAAAGGCCGGGTCGGTGCGTTTGAGATACTGTCCCAGCGCGCCCAGGCCCACTTTTCCTTCGGATGTTTCACTGGTCAGCAGCGACACGGCTTTGACGATGGAAATCGGACGGCTTTTGACGATGGGTGTTGCGGGGGCCGGCTTCGGCGCTTCCGCTGGCGCGGCGGCGTCTGTTTTTGCGACTTTCCCCTTTGCCGTGCCAGCTTTTTTCTTTTTTCCGCCTGCATCGGGCGTTACTTCCGCAGCTTCCGCGGATTCTGCAGATTCCGGCCTCCATTCGAAAAACTGATCACTGGCATTGCGCAACGCGTCGGGCGTCTTACTTTCCCCCACGATGCAAACGGTAGAGCCGCGCTCACGCAGTTTGCGGCACAGGTAGGCGAAATCGGAATCGCTGGTCACCAGGCAGAAGGTATCGGCGCGTTCGTCGAACATGATCTCCTGCGCGTCGAGCGCCAGAGCGATGTCGGCGGTGTTTTTGCCGGGGGCGTATTGATATTGCAGGCAGGGGGTGAAGGCGAAGCGCACCAGCACGTCCTGCCATTTGTTCGACAGCGTGCCGTGATTGCCGTAACCCCGGCGCAACACAATGCGGCCGAACTGCGCCGCCATCAGCAAGGCATGCTCCAGAATATTGGGCGAGACGTTATCGCAGTCGATCAGGACGGCGACGCGGGTTTCATTGTGAGCGGAAAGCTCCGGCTCTTTTTCCATGCGGGTTCCTTTGGAAGGTTTTGTTTTTGGGATGCTCATTGGCTGGCGTGTTGGGGTTCGCTTCGCTCACCGCCAACCTATGCGGATTACCTCGTCATTCCTTTGAGCGCCGGAATCCGGAAATTTGATGAACGAAGCTGTGTTTCGGCCTTTATCGGGGTCATTTCGTCAATGCGACGGGGATATAAGGACTGGCGGGGTTAACACTCAGGCTTTGCGTGGCGGGGGAGAGCACCAGATCCATCATTTCCATGGGCACCGCGCCCAACAGCGGTTCGTCGCCGAGCACCAGCGCGGATAAATCGCAATAACGCTCGCCAAACCACACCCGCAACGGCCCGACCATGGGTACGACCGCCCGGTGCGCGTTTGCCAACACGACTTCGCGCGTGCCGGATTCCTCCGTGTCGAAACCCAGTTGCGTCGCGATATGCTCCGGCAGGGTCATGAACACGGAACCCGAATCGACCAGCGCGGAAATCTGGAGTGATCTTTTATTGAACAGGTTTTCGAGTTTCAGGTCGGCGTAAGTCAGTCCCATTTCGTTTTCCTCAATGATCGGCGGATGATTCAGCAACCACACCATTCATGGTAATGGCGTAAAGCCAGACCACTCAGCTTGCCTTTGGAGAATGTAAATTCGACTGTTTGATTGAGGCATGCTTCCTCGCCTCTCCGGGCAACTTCAACAATGTATGTTTGAGTTTGAGTAGCGCTACTCATTTCGCTCCAGCCAGCGAGCACGGTCAAGACAGCAAGGCTTTGTTGCGCGCTGAGCGGGAATAGTTTTTTGAATTCTTCAAAACGCATGTCTGGCCTGATAACGTGTTCTCCTACCATCAGCGAGTCCTTGAACTTGTCCAGATTCCAGCCGATGCCCAGATATACCACTCTGTCGTCACCCCGTTCCACAAAGTCCTGATTAAACTCAAGCGCCTCAAACTCCATCTCAGGACTATCAGGTACAAAGTCATGCTGAGTAAACTTGAGCTCCCTCTCAGGCTCATCAAGTGAGCGCCACAAAGTCAGATAGATTGTTTTGTCCGGATAATTTACCTCAATGACATGATGAGGAGTACACATCCCATCCTCACCCACGCCCGAGTAAGAAGTTTCCGTTATGACACCATTTTTCCCAAAAGCCTCACGCCATTGTTGAGTGGTGGTGGGTTCCGCCCACTCCAATCCGTTGACTTTGACCGAGGCGACAGCATTGATTTTTGAGGTCAAGGCATGGCCCCCTTCCCCAAACATCCCGTCGCACATGGCCGCCCCCGCCTCCGTCGCAAAAAACAGCATCGGCAACGCCAAAAGCCATGTTTTAGCGGCTTTTTCCAGCAGACGGATACCGGACAAAGCGAAGCCTTTGCCCGGTAAATCGCGTTCTCCAATGTTCGGCTGTTGTCTCATCCCTCTCCAATCACAAAACCACCCGCCGGAAATCCGCCAGCAGTCGCGACAGGAAAACGTTAAAGCGCGTCGCCAGCGCCCCGTCGATGACGCGATGGTCTGCCGAGAGCGAGAGCGGCAGGATCAGGCGCGGGACGAATTCCTTGCCGTTCCACACAGGCTTCATCACCGATTTGCTGACGCCGAGAATGGCGACTTCCGGCGCGTTGACGATCGGCGAAAAGGCGGTGCCGCCGATGCCGCCGACGCTGGAGATGGTGAAGCAGGCGCCGGTCATGTCGGCCGGGCCGAGTTTGCCGTCGCGCGCCTTTTTGGCGAGTTCGCCGCTTTCCACGGCAATCTGGCTGACCGATTTCTGGTCGACGTTCTTGATCACCGGCACGACCAGGCCGTTCGGCGTGTCGGCGGCGAAGGCGATGTTGAAGTATTTTTTCAGCATCAGGTTTTCGCTGTCGAGCGAGCTGTTGAACTCGGGGAATTTCTTCAAGGCCATTTCGCTGGCTTTGATGAGAAAAGCAAGCATGGTGATTTTCAGGCCGGCCTTCTCGTTTTCCTTGTTCGTCGCCACACGGAAGGCTTCCAGGTCGGTGATGTCGGCGTCTTCGTGGTAGGTGACGGCGGGAATCATCACCCAGTTGCGGGCGAGGTTCTGGCCGGAGATTTTCTTGATGCGCGACAGAGGCTGAACCTCGACTTCGCCGAACTTGGAGAAATCGACCTTCGGCCACGGCAGAAGATCGAGTCCGCCGAGGCTGGGCGCCGCCGCCGGTCCGGCCTGCATCACGCCCTTGATGAAAGCGGTGACGTCTTCCTTGAGGATGCGTCCCTTGGGGCCGTTGGCCGTCACTTTGACGAGATCGACGCCGAGTTCGCGGGCAAACTGACGCACCGACGGGCTGGCGTGCGTCTTGCTGTCGACTTTGCGTTCGGCGGCTTGCGAGACGCGTGGCGCGGGGAGCGGAGCGCGTGGCGCTGGCGGAGTGGGCGGAGCAGCCGGTTTGGAGGCTGCTTGCGGCGCGGCCGCGCTTGCTGGGGCTTCGGCGGCGGGCGCTTCGCTGGCGGCCGGTTCGAGCAGAGCGATGACCGTGCCTTCCGAGACGCGATCGCCCAGGCCGACGCGCAGTTCCTTGATAATGCCGGCTTGCGGCGCGGGCACGTCCATCGTGGCCTTGTCCGATTCCAGGGTGACCAGCGGCGAGTCCGCGGCGATGGTGTCGCCGACCTTGACGCACAGTTCGATGATCGGGATGAGGGAAAAATCGCCGATGTCCGGGACTTTGACTTCGATTGTCTGGCTCATGAGTTCGCTCCTTTAGACCGTCACCGGGTTCGGCTTGTTGATGTCGATGCCGTACTTGACGATGGCTTCGGCGACCTTGCCGCGGTCAATGAGCCCGTCGTCCGCCAGCGCCTTGAGCGCGGCCAGGGTGACCCAGTGACGATCGACCTCGAAGAAGTGACGCAAGGCTTCGCGCGTGTCGGAACGCCCGAAACCGTCGGTGCCCAGGGTGACGTAGCGTTGCTTGATGAACGGCCGGATTTGTTCGGCATAAAGGCGCACATAGTCGCTGGCGGCGATGACCGGGCCTTGCGTTCCGGCCAGGCAGCGGTCGACATGGTTCTGCCTGGGTTTTTGCGTGGGATGCAGCATGTTCCAGCGCTCGGTGTCGTGGCCTTCGCGGGCCAGTTCATTGAAGCTTGGGCAGCCCCACAGGTCGGCATCGATGCCCCAGTCGTTCTTGAGCAAATCCGCGGCGGCGATGAGTTCGCGGAAAATAACGCCGGAGCCGAGCAGTTGCACGCGCGGCGCGGCCTGCTTGCCTTTCGCCTTGGCGTTTGCCTTGACACCCTTGCGGAAGAGGTACATGCCCTTGATGATGTCCTGTTCGGCGCCCGCGGGGATTTCGGGGTGCTCGTAGTTCTCGTTCATCACCGTCAGGTAGTAGTAAACGTCATCCTGCTCGACGAACATGCGGCGCATGCCTTCATGCAGAATGACCGCGACTTCATAGGCGAAGGTCGGGTCATAGCTGATGCAGTTGGGGATGAGGCCAGAGAGGACCAGCGAATGGCCGTCCTCGTGTTGCAGACCTTCGCCGTTCAGCGTGGTGCGTCCGGCCGTGCCGCCGATCAGGAAGCCGCGCGCGCGCTGGTCGCCCGCCGCCCAGCACAGGTCCAGGGTGCGCTGAAGGCCGAACATCGAGTAACAGATATAGAAGGGAATCATCTGCACGTTGTGTATCGAGTAGGAGGTCGCGGCGGCAATCCAGTCGCTCATCGCGCCCGCCTCGTTGATGCCTTCCTGCAGCACCTGGCCGGTCTTCGATTCCTTGTAGAACATCAACTGGTCATGGTCTTCCGGCACGTACTTCTGGCCCTGCTGGCTCCAGATGCCGATCTGGCGGAACAGACCTTCCATGCCGAAGGTGCGCGATTCGTCGGGAACGATCGGCACCACGTGACTGCCGATGTTCTTGTCCTTGAGCATGATGTTGAGCGCGCGCACGATGGACATCGTGGTCGATATTTCGCGCCCCTCGCCGGAAGCCTTGAGCAGCGGATCGAAGGCGGAGAGCGGCGGAATACGGAGCGCTTCCGCTTTGAGGCGGCGTTGCGGCAGATCGCCGCCGAGCGCGACGCGACGCTCGCGCATATAGTTGAGTTCCTCCGAACCCTCTTCGAACTTCAGGTAAGGCAGCGACTCGATCTGGTCGTCCGCGATCGGCAGCTTGAAACGGTTGCGGAAACCGATCAACTCGGCGTGATCGAGCTTTTTCTGCTGGTGCGAGATGTTCATCGCCTCGCCGGCTTCGCCCATGCCATAGCCCTTGACCGTCTTGGCCAGGATCAGCGTCGGCTGGCCCTTGTATTCGACGGCGGCCTTGAATGCGCTGTAAATCTTGAAGATGTCGTGACCGCCGCGGTTGAGCTGCCAGACATCGGCGTCGGTCCAGTCGGCAACCAGTTCCTGCAGTTCCGGCGTGTTGAAGAACTTCTCGCGCACGTACGCGCCGTTCTTGGCCTTGAAGGTCTGATAGTCGCCGTCGACGAGTTCCATCATGCGCTTTTTCAAAATGCCCTTCTTATCGCGTTCGAAGAGCACATCCCAGTGCCGGCCCCAGATCAGCTTGATGACGTTCCAGCCGGCGCCGCGGAAGGTGCCTTCGAGTTCCTGGATGATCTTGCCGTTGCCGCGCACGGGGCCGTCAAGGCGTTGCAGGTTGCAGTTGATGACGAAAATCAGATTGTCGAGCTTCTCGCGGGCGGCCATGCCGATGGCGCCAAGCGATTCGACTTCGTCGGTCTCGCCGTCGCCGAGGAAGGCCCATACCTTGCGATCCTGCGCTTCGAGGGCGCCGCGGCTTTCCATGTAGCGCATGAAACGCGCCTGATAGATCGCCTGGATCGGCCCCAGGCCCATGGAGACCGTCGGGAATTGCCAGAAATTCGGCATCAGCCAGGGATGGGGATAGGATGACAGGCCCTGACCGCCGGTTTCCTGGCGGAAATTGTTCAACTGCTCCTCGGTCAATTGGCCGAGCTGGAAGGCGCGGGAATAAATGCCCGGAATGGAATGGCCCTGGAAGAAAATCAGATCGCCTCCGTGTTTTTCCGAAGGCGCGCGCCAGAACCAGTTAAAGCCGACTTCATAAAGCGCCGCCTGCGACGCGAACGAGGCGATATGGCCGCCGACGTTGGTGTGCTTGTTGGCGCGCACGACCATGGCCATGGCGTTCCAGCGGATGAAGTTGCGGATGCGGATTTCCAGGGTGGCGTCGCCAGGATAAATCGGCTGGCTCTCGACGGGGATGGTATTGACGTATTCGGTCGTCGCGCTGTACGGGATGTCGATGCCGTCCTCGCGCGCTTCGGCGATCAGCCTCTGGATCAGGAAATGGACGCGCTCGGCGCCTTCATTCTCCAGAACGCCGGCCAGCGCCCCGAGCCATTCCAGCGTTTCCTGCGGGTCGGGATCGTTTTGCGCGAGTGAATGGGATTGTTCTTGAAGTGGTGTCATGACATGTCTCCAGGTCTGCTGATGAATGGCTTGATCCATTTCTGAATCGCTGGTAACAGTGTCGCAACGACTTGGAAACGGAATCAGATCAACATTGTAAACGTTGCGAGAGTGAAACAAGCGCGATTCGAATCGGATGATCTCCTGTTTCTTTCGCTTTTGCAGGACAAAACACAGGATTCCGACTCATGGACGGGGTAAAAGTTCAGCCGGGCGTTTAGGAAAGCGCCCTTTCTTCGCGTCCAATACCTCGTCGCTGTGGCGCGTTTTAATGTGGTTTGACCCGTCCGGTCATACGTGCCTGGCCTTGGATGCGACGTAAGAACCCAGCGACACGAAGACGATGCCGCTGCCGAGCCAGGGGGTGAGCGGTTCGTTCAGGAGCGGCACGGCGAGGATGCCGACGACCAAGGGGACCAGGGCGAGGAAGGAGGCTGTCCGGTCCGGCCCGAGCAGTTCGAGCGATTTGAGGTAGGTCAGCATAGCCAGGATGGTTGCCGAGAGACCCTGGAATGCGCCCTGGATGATGATGGCGGACAGAGGGGCGTTAGAGAGTTCCTTGGGCAGCCAGAGCAGGTAGATGGGCAGGTAGACAATGGCCGATGCGTAGACGATGGCTCGCGTCAAGGTCCAGGGCGAATAGCTCCAGCGTGCCGCGAGCACGCCGTAGAAGGCCCAAAGGACCGAACTGAGGAAGATCAGCAGATCACCGAAAGCGTACTCCGCTGACCATTCCGTCAGATACGGCATGGCGGCGCAGACGATTCCCGCGCCGATGAGGCATAAACCGATGGAACGGACGCGGCCCGGCCGCGTGCCGGCGATTAGCCAGGCCACCGCGCTGATCAGGAAGGGTTGGAGCCCGGAAAGCAGAATGCCGCCGTGGGCGGCGGGCGCATACTTGAATCCGGAATACGCCAGCGGGCAGTAGATCAGGCTGCACAGGCAGGTCAGCAGCCAGAGCTTTCGATCAGCCCAGACACGGGGCGGCATGCTGCCGGCGAATGGAAGGAGGACAGGGAGCGCGACGATCAGCCGCAGGGCGAAAACGTCATAGGGCGTGAGGACGCTTTTTCCTCCGAGCCGCGAGACCAGGGAAAATCCCGACCACAGCAGCAAGGTCAGGGTGACGGCAAGGTATCCCCGGAAAAGTTGTGTCTTTTCGGTCACGCGGGGCTTTCGATGCTGCTTTGGGACAACGTGGACGCTCTCGTTCCCGCTCAGGATTTTTGTATTTTCTGGAACAGGCCGCGCAAAGTGTTTTGCAGGTCGGCCGGTAGCAGCACGATCTTGGCGTTCGGCGATTCAGCCATCCGGCCCATGCTGGCGATGTATTTTTCGCCGAGCAGGTAGAGCATCGGCAGTTCGTTTTCGCCGAAGGCGGCGGTGACCTTGGTGATGGCCTGGGACGAGGCTTCGGCGAGCATGATCTGCGCCGCCGCGTCACGCTTGGCCGATTCGAGGCGTGCCTCGGCGGTCAGGATCATCGACTGCTTGTCGCCCTCGGCGCGGGTGACCATCGCCTTGCGCTCCCGCTCGGCGGACGCCTGGAGTTCCATCGCGCGCTGCATCGACGCCGTTGGCTTGATGTCCTGGATTTCCACCGATTTCACCGTCAGGCCCCAGTCCAGCGCTTCGTCGGCGACGCCGGCCTTCAGACGGGCCTTGATCATGTCGCGCGACGACAGGGCTTGATCGAGTTCCATCTCGCCGACGATCGAGCGCAGGGTGGTCATGATCATGTTGCGGATGGCTTCGGAAAAATCCTCGACGCCGTAAACCGCCTTGACGGGGTCGGTCACCTTGATGAAAGCGATGGTGTTGACCAGGATGACGGCATTGTCGCGGGTGATGGCTTCCTGTTCCTGCATGTCGAGGATGATGTCCTTGGTAGTGACCTTATAGGAGACGGAATCGAAATACGGAATGATGAAGCGCAGGCCGGGCAGCAAGGTGACGTGGTATTTGCCCAGTCGCTGCACGATCCACTCCTCGCCTTGCGGAATGATGCGCACGCCACGGGCGATGGTGATGAAAACGAACGCCAGGATGACGATGGATGTGATGGTGGTGGGACCGATCATTGACTTGCCTCTACTTTGATGAAGTTACCTTCCACGGCGATGACGCGCACGCGATCGCCGGCCTTGAGATCTTGTTCCGCGTAGCATTCCCAGGTATCGGCCCCGAGGATCGGCTTCTGAAAGCGCACATGGCTTCTGGCAAGGGGCGGAAGATCATTGACCAGAATCCCGATTTCGCCGGCCACGCTGTCCGCGGACGTGCCGACCAGGGTCCGGGTTCCCGGACGCAGATAGCGGAACCAGACGACGACGAGAATACAGGATGCGATTGCCCAGATGAGCAACTGCGCGGAAAGCGTCAGATCGGGCAGGAGCAGCAGGAGCAGGCCGACACAGACCGCGCTGATACCGAACCAGATGATGAAAAAAGAGGGAATCGCCAGCTCGGCGATCGAGAGGCCGAGTCCCAGAACTACCCAGTGCCACCATTCGAACATCAACGCTATTCCCCTTGTGTGTCTTGTCCCGGATTCTATCCCAGAAAGAACAGGAACCACGGCGGGTACGGCGGATACAGTGAAAAACGAGAATGAACAACCCCGCAGCAAGCTGCGGGGTATCAAAACCACAAAATCCTCTAAATTACTGCGCCCCAAGGGGCGGGGAATTAAACCCATAGCGATTGAAATGAAGGACGGCACTTCCCGCGGAGTAGGGCGATCCATCTTCCTCCCCCCTCGTGGGGGAGGATGCCCCGAATTTTGGTAAAAGCGCAGGAGAGGGGCGGCGGTTCAGTGCGAAACAGGACTGGAACAGGCTCGATCCTCCCCCTCTCCTGCCCCTGCCGGGGCACCCTCTCCCACCAGGGGAGAGGGAAAGCAAACGCCTGTTTATGTTTTACCATGACAAATATATTCATGCGATGGCCCTGCCGGATGAGGGAAGTAAGGATAGGGGGCCAGTGCTCACTGTGGTTAAATTGGGTTTTCCGGTTTTGGAGAACGATTGTGCTGTCAAAAGAACTCACGCCGCGAGCGATTGTCGATTTTCTCGATCAATATGTTATCGGTCAGGAAGAAGCGAAACGGACGCTTGCCGTCGCCGTTTACGCCCATTACCGGAAACTTTCCACCCTGAGTCAGAAGGCGGGTGCGATCGCCAAGAGCAATGTTCTGCTCATCGGTTCGTCGGGCACGGGCAAAACGCTGGCGTGCGAGACCCTGTCGCGCCTGCTGGGGGTACCATTCGTCACCGCCGATGCGACCTCGCTGGCGCAGACGCGCTTTGTCAGCGATGAGATTGAAGCCATCCTCCAGCGTTTGGTCGATAAGGCGGACGGCGACGTGAAGGAGGCTGGCCGGGGCATCGTTTTCATTGACGAAATCGACAAGCTGAAGACATCGAACAGTGAGTCCCGAGCCACGTCGGGCGAGAGTGTCCAGCATGCGCTGCTCAAGATCATGGAAGGCACGCCGGTCAAGCTGGGCACCGACCGCTACATCGATACCACGAACATTCTGTTCATCTGCGGCGGCGCTTTCGTCGGACTGGACAAGATCATGGCCCGGACGCATAGCTTCGGGTTCATTTCCACCGCGGAAGGGGACGACAAGAACATTCTCGACCGTTTGAACGACCGGGTGAAACCGACTGACCTTTTCGAGTTCGGGCTGATCCCCGAGTTTACCGGGCGCCTGCCGGTCATTGTCCGTTTCCGCGATCTGACGAGAGAGATGCTGGTGCGCATCATGAGCGTGCCGAAAAACGCGATCTATCACCAGTTCCGTGAAGTTTTCCACGCGGAAGGCGTGGAACTCGTGGTCGGGCCGCTGGTATTCGAACAGATCGCGGAGATCGCGATCGAATACAAGACCGGGGGACGCAGTCTGCGCGGAATCTTCGAGGAACTGATGACGCCGATCCTCTATGTCGTTCCCGACCATCCGCAGATTTGCCGCGTCGAGGTCAAATCACTGTTCGAGGCGCCCCGCTATTTCAGAGATCAGGGATCAGGGATCAGGGATCAGGAATCAACCCCAAAACCCGCCTGATACCTGAACCGCAGAGCTATCTCGGAATCAGGAATCAGGGATCAACCCCAAAACCCGCCGTCCGGTTTTGATCCCTGATCCCTGACATTTGATCCCTGACAATCTGATCCCTGACCCGGTGTTCGGTAGACAAGCACTGGAATCGTCGAGTGCTTCAACACCTTTTGGGATTCACTGCCCAGGAGCAGGCTGGTAAATCCGCGCCGTCCGTGCGAGGCCATGAAGATCAGGTCGCAGCCGCTGTTCGTTGCGGCCTCGATAATGCCTTCATACGGAATATCGCTGGTTGTGGTCAGTTTGACGCAGGGCACATCGGCTTTCTGACAGAGACAGGCCGCGGAATCGAGTATCTCCTGTGCCTGTGTTTCGGCCAGTTCGGCGAATTTTTCCGGTGAGGTCGTATCGATGAGCACGCCTTCACCGTAGTAGGTGACGGGATATTCGGGTTTCGCATAGAAGGCGGTTATTTTTGCCCCTATTTCCCTGGCAAAAGAAACGGCAAAGCGCACGGCATCTTGCGAAAGCTCGGAACCGTCGGTGGGAACGAGAATGTGTTTGAACATGATGACTCCTTTTTATCGTTAAACCCAGTGTCTTCAATATAAACGCAGTCGACGGTAAAAGCCAAGAGGTGACAGGGCAATCGCATGAATATATTTGTCATGGTAAAGCATGAACAGGCGTTTGCTTTCCCTCGCCCGCTTGCGGGAGAGGGTGCCCCGGTAGGGGCGGGTGAGGGGATGCCCGGGCCTGTTCCAGCGTTGTTTCGTACACAATCGCCACCCCCTCATCCGGCCTTCGGCCACCTTCTCCCCGCACGCGGGGCGAAGGGACAACATTCCCCTCGCCCGCTTGCGGGAGAGGGTGCCCCGAAGGGGCGGGTGAGGGATGCCCGGGCCAGCCTTGAGATGGATCGCCATACTCCGCGGGAAGTGTTGTCCTTCATTTCACACTCATGCAATTGCCCTGCAAGAGGTGATGGCGATTCATCGTGATAGAGTAATACCTCGTCTCTCCCCGTGTCCGGCTGGGAGCACTGGTCAAAACAACACGCTTGCGATATTTCATGGCGTCCTTTACAGATCACCTCATTTTCGATGAAGCGCTGATTCGCCGCTTCGACATTAACGGCCCGCGCTACACCTCGTATCCGACGGCTGACCGCTTTGGCCCCGAGTTTGACGCTAACGCCTATCGCCAGCGGCTGGAGCAGCGGCGGGACGACCCGCAAGACCGGAAACCGTTCTCGCTGTATTTCCACCTGCCGTTTTGCAGCACGATCTGCTACTACTGCGCGTGCAACAAAATCATAACCGGGGATCACGGACGTTCGGCCAAATATCTCAAATACCTGGGACGGGAACTCGCGCTGCAAACCGCCTTCCTCGCCCCGGACGATAACGCGGTCGAACAGTTGCACTGGGGCGGCGGGACGCCAACCTTCCTGTCGCACGACGAGATGCGCCAGTTGATGGCCTTGACGCGCCGGCATTTCCGTCTGCAGGGCGACGGTGAATATTCAATCGAAGTCGACCCGCGCAAGGTCGACCGCGCCACCGTGGATTTGCTGGCCGAGCTGGGATTCAACCGCATGAGCGTCGGCATCCAGGACTTCGATACGCGGGTGCAGCAGGCGGTCAATCGCATTCAGAGCGAGGAGGAAACCCTGGAGGTGATGGATGCGGCGCGGGCCAGCGGCTTCAAGTCGATCAGCGTCGACCTGATTTACGGTCTGCCGAAGCAGTCGGCGGCCGGTTTCGACCGCACGCTCGACCGGGTGCTGGCGGCCAGCCCCGACCGTTTGTCGATCTATAACTACGCGCACCTGCCGACGCTGTTCAAGCCGCAACGGCGCATCCTCGACGCCGACCTGCCGACGCCGGACGAACGCCTGCGGATTCTGGCCCTGGCCATCGACAAGCTGACCGCCGCCGGCTATGTGTTCATCGGCATGGACCATTTTGCCAGGCCGGACGACGAACTGGCTGTCGCGCAACGCGCCGGGCGGCTGCATCGCAACTTCCAGGGCTATTCGACGCACGCGGACCGCGACATGCTGTCCTTCGGCATCACCTCGATCAGCCAGGTCGGAGCCAGCTACGGCCAGAACGTCAAGACGCTGGACGAATATTATGAGCGGCTCGACAAGGGCGTCCTGCCTGTCTTCCGGGGCGTGGGACTCACACCGGATGACGTGTTGCGACGGGCGCTCATCCAGTCACTGATGTGTCACTTCGAACTGTCGTTCACTGCCTTCGAAAAAGAATACGGCATTGATTTCTCAAGCTATTTTTCGGTTGAACTCTCCGAACTCGGCGAAATGGAGCAGGCCGGACTGTTGCGCGTCGAGCCGCAACGGGTCGTCGTTCTGCCCCCAGGGCGCATGCTGGTGCGCGTCATCTCCATGACCTTCGATGCGCATCTGCGCGCCAATCGACCGCGGAACCGTTATTCGAAAGTGATTTGAGACTGCCGGAAGGGGTCAGGTATCAGGGATCCAGGTGGCAGGTAACAGCAATCAGGGGCGGCTTCGCCGCCAGAAAGTACTGTCACCTGACAATGGCATTCATGCCATTGCCTCGCGGCAAACCCGTGGCAAACCCGCGACTGAAAAATCCACCGCGCTTGACGTTTTGTGCCAGGACATGGAGTATATGGAACTCTGTTTCTTCCATCGTGTCGCGCAAAAATCACATGTTTTTCAATTCAGGGATCAGAGGTCAGGTATCAAACCCATGCCGGCTTGCGGCCACCTGCGGGAAGCCTCCCATCCCCGTCATTCCCGCGAAGGCGGGAAACCAGAATCATTCATCAAATTTCCCGGCATAACGAGACGTGCTCGCGGAGCAGACCATCAAGCGGGCGGGAGGCGGACGCTTCCGGTTTCCCGCCTTCGCGGGAATGACGACGCGCGGGCCGATTCATGGCGGAACGGCGATAAAAAAAGCAAAAAAATTGTAAAAAAGCTTGACAAATCAGATAGTTGCATCATAATTTTTGCAAGCAAGGCTCCACTCACCTTCTTCTCTGATCGCTGACGCAAAAACCGGCTTCGCCGGTTTTTGCTTTTCATTCGCGGCCTTGTCCCTTTGGGGGCAAGGCCGCTTTTTTTCGTCGTGTCATTAAGCACTCGTGTTCCAGGAGGAACCCATGTCTCAAAAATCCCGCGCCCAGGCCACTCGCCATCCGTTCAAACTCACGCCGCTCGCGCTCGCCCTGGCCCTTTCCGGGCCGGCGCTTTCTTTGTGGCCGTTCACCTCCCTTGCCCAGGCCGCGGCCATTACCCAGGGCGGCGGCAACGGCGGCAACGCGGCCGCAGGCATGGCCAGCAGCGGCGGCGGAGGCGGCGGCTTTGGCCTTGGCGGAACCAACCCCAACCCCAGCTACGGCGCCGGTGGCGCGGGCGGCGCGGGCGGCGCGGGCGGCGCGGGCGGCGGCGGCGGTCGGGGGGGCTTTGACCCCATCACTGTGGGAGGGGGTTTTGGCGGCAAGGGCGGCTTTGGCCCCGTCACTGGCGGCGACGGCGGCGACGTATCCCATCCTGACGGATATCCCGGCAGCGGCACCGGCACCGGCGGTTCGGGCGGTACGACCGTTACTGACGGCAATGGCGCTGTCGGCGGCAACGGCGCTTACGGAGGGGGAGGGGGCAGCGATAACAACGGGGGCGGCGGCGGGGCTGGCGGCAACGACGGCACCCTGGGCGGCAACGGGGACAGAGGCGGCGGCGGAGCGGCCCGGGTGCTGCTGGGCACGAATAACAACCACAACATAAACAACACAACTATAACTGGTGGCAGCGGGGACGTTGGAGGCGGCGGCGGGGTCGGGGTGGTTATTTACAACGCCCCGCCTGCGGGCTTTAGCCTCAACATAAGCGACGCGGGCACGACCCTAAGCGGTGGCGCGGGCGGCAATGCCGGCGGTGGCAACGGGGGCGGGGGCGGCAGCGCGGTATTTCTGAGCGTTGACGGCAGTTCGTTTACCCAAAGCGCCGGCAGTATAAACGGCGGGACTGGCGGGAGCACCACCGGAGCCAACCCTTCTGCCGCCGGCCTGGGCGGGGACGGCCTGCGGGCCAACAACAGCGTGATCAGCATCAGCGGCACAGTCATCGGCGGGAACGGCGGCGCCAGCGGCGCGGGCGCGGCAGGGAACGGCGGCAGCGGCCTCTACACCTGGAGTACGGACGCCACGACCCATAGCGAAATAAGCGTCAACAGCACGGCCACGGTCAGCGGCGGCAACGGCGGTTCCACCACCTCGGGTACGGCGGGCCTGGGCGGGGTGGGCGCGCGCCTGACCGGCGACAACAGCCTTCTCATCAACGCCGGCGCGATTCAGGGCGGCACAAGCGGCAGCGGCACACAGGCCAACGCGGTCAACATCGAAGGCAGCAACAACATCGTGGAACTGCATAGCGGCTACAGCTTTGCCGGGAACGTGGCCGTGGCGAGCGGCGGAACGGGCAACATCCTGCGTCTGGGCGGCTCCAGTAACGGCAACTTTAACGCCGGCGGCATCGGCGACGGAACAAACAGTCTGTTCAGAGGCTTCGACGCCTTTGAAAAAGACGGCGCGTCAACCTGGGTCCTCACCGGCACGGACAGCAGCGCCAAACCCTGGACAATCAGCAACGGAATCCTGCAAATCGGCGACGGTACCGCGACAGGAAGCATCACGGGCAATATCACCAACAACGCGAACGTGACCTTCAATCGCAGCGACACCGTGAGCTACGGCGGCAATATGACCGGCTCCGGCAGTCTGACCAAAGACGGCGCGGCGGGGACGACACTCACGCTCACCGGCAGCAACGACTACCTCGGCGACACGACCGTCAACACCGGAACGCTGGCAGGCAACATTGCCCCCAATACCAATCTGACGGTAGCGGCTAACGCGACCTACGACGGCACAAGCGCGGCCAGAACCGTCAACGCCCTGAACGGCGCGGGCAATATTATCAACGACAACGGCCTGACGGCCCAAAGCGGCACGTTCGACGGCCAGATTTCCGGCGCGGGCGGGCTGACCAAAGACGGGTCGGGAACGCTAATCCTGAGCAACACAAATACCTACCTCGGCGGCACCACCGTGACCGGGGGAACCCTCAGCATCGGCAGCGACGACAACATCGGCGGCGGCACAAACACCTTGGCGAACGACAGCATTTTGCAACTGACCGGAACCACGTACAGCAAAAACTGGACGCTCGGCACGGGAAACGACAATCGCATTGAAACAGCGGTAACGACCACCATGAGCGGCATACTGTCCGGCGGCGGTTTCGATAAAACCGGCGCGGGAACGCTGATTCTCAACGGCAACAATACCTACGGCGGCAATACCACGGTCGACAATGGAACGCTGAAAGTCACCGGACTTCTGGGCAGCAACACGGGCGGCAACAGCGGCAACTACAACGGAAGCATCACCAACAACGCCACACTGATTTTCGAGCAAACCGCGCCTCAAACCCTGTCCGGCGTTATTTCCGGGGGCGGCAGCCTGTTCAAGGACGGCGCGGAAACCCTGACTTTGCGCGGCGCAAATACTTCTTATAGCGGCGTCATGACCGTGACCGGGGGACTGATCAACTTCAACAACGCGAACAACTTCGGTACGACGGGAAGCATCACCCTGAACGGCGGCGGCCTGCAATGGGGGGGCACAAGCAACACCACGGATATTTCCGCCAAATTGAACCCACTGGGCACGAACGGCGGGGTATTCAACACCAACGGCAACAACGTCATCTTTGCGAACGGGATCGAAGGCACCACTGGCACCAGCGGCATTGAAAAAACCGGCGCGGGCACGCTGACCCTCTCCGGCACCCTCAACAACTACGTGGGCGACACCACGGTCAGCGGCGGAACGCTGGAAGTCACCAGCGGTCTGAACAACAGCAAGGTGATCGTAGCGAATAACGCCACGTTCGCCCTGCGCGGCAGCGGCACCGTCAACAATAACGTCACCCTGGCAGGCCCGAGTAGCGCCCTGAACATCGCTCCAAGCAGCGGCTCTATCAGCCATATCGGCGGCGACCTCAAAACGAACGGCGGCGCGCTGAACTTCTACCTGTACAACGGAATTCCAGCCGGTAGCACGCTGTTAAACGTCGATGGCGACGCAAGCATCAGCGGCAGCACCGTGAATCTGTATCTGGATGGCAGCGACCTGGGATTTTCAAGCGTAGGCAACACCCTGAACCTGATTTCGGTTCTGAACGGTCATTCGCTCACGGCGGCTAGCCTCAACACCGGCGCACATGCCTTTACAGGCATTGCGTTTAGCTATGATTTCTCATTTCAAGCCACTGAGGGCGCAAACGGCAAACTGGTGGCAAAACTGGGGAACGCGACGTCCACGACGCCGGTTGAACCGCCACCCCCGCCACCGCCACCGCCGCCACCCCCCGACCGCGCCACGCCCACCGACCTCACCTGGACCGGCGCAACCAACCGCGCCTGGGACATCCTGAGCTCGGACAACTGGACCGCGGAACCTCAATTCATCAACGGCGACACAGTCACCTTCACCGATACCGGCGCCGGGCAGGTCAACATCATCAGCGGCGGCGTCAAGCCCGCCAAAGTGACTTTCACCAACACCACGGGCCACGACTACACCGTCCGCGGCGTCATCGCCGACAACAACACAGGCAGCACCCCGCTCAACAAAACCGGAAGCGGCAATCTCACTCTGAGCAACGCCAACACCTACAGCGGCAACACCACGGTCAGCGCCGGCACGCTCATCCTCGGCGGCAGCCTCGCCAACAGCAACGTCAGCGTATCGGACGGCGCGGGCCTCACCCTCACAAACCGCCTCGGCAAAAACCTCAGCCTCGACCCCAATGCCACTTTCAACGTTTATCAAGGTGCGTCGATAGCCGGCCACCTCCACGGCTCCAACGCCCTGCTCAACTTCTACTTCCCCAATGGCACGACCAAGGACGCGACCTTGTTGAACGTCGACGGCGTCGCCTACATCATCAACAGCACGGTGAATGTCGGCCTCCTCGGCAGCAGCACCCCGCTGAAGGCCGGCGACAGCCTCACCCTGATCAACGCAGCCACCCTCATCGGCAGCCCGCTCAACACCGTTGCCCACGGCACGGGGATGCAAGGCGTCAGCCTGTTCTACGACTTCAACCTGAGCACCCAGGAAGGCCGGCGACTGGTGGCCAGCCTCGCGGGAAGCGAACCCCCGGTTGAGCCGCCCGTTGAGCCGCCGGTCGAACCACCGGTCGAACCCCCCGTCGAGCCACCAGTTGAACCACCAGTTGAGCCGCCGGTTGAACCGCCAGTTGAACCGCCAGTTGAACCACCGGTCGAGCCGCCCGTTGAGCCACCAGTTCAACCACCGGTTGAACCCCCCGTCACCCCCAATCCCCCGGACAAGCCCGGCATCCAACTCAATCCCCAAACCAAAGCCCTGGCCGAAGGCTACGCAGCCGCAAGCGCCTTCCTCACTCAAGGCGCGGACTTCCTCATCGACAAAGGACTGTCCGCCGCCCTGCAACAGACGCAATGCGCGCCGGCGGATAACTGTCGCCTCGGCTTCCTCGCCCTCGGCGGCGGCAAGCTGCGGCACAACACCGGCTCGCATGTCGACGTCGAAGGCTACAACCTGATCGCCGGCCTCGCCGCAAGCAAAGAAACCGACCCCGGCAAATTAACCGCCGGCATCTTCATCGAACACGGCCAAGGCAACTACGACAGCCACAACAGCTTCGCCAACGCCGCCCGCGTTCACGGCAAGGGCGACACAAAATACACCGGCGGCGGCCTGCTGGCGAAATTCACCTTCACCGAAACCCCCACCGGCCAACTCTACCTCGAAGCCACCGCCAGAGCCGGCAAAGTCACTACCGACTTTCACAGCAACCTCCACGACGGCTTCGGCCGCGCCGCCGCCTACAACGCTCGATCCGGCTACCTCGGCAGCCATCTGGGCGCAGGCTACCTCATCAAGCTCAACGAACAGAACAAACTGGATATCTACGGACAATACCTCTGGAGCCATCAAAACAGCGACAAGGTAAAACTCAGCACCGGAGAAACGGTCAAGTTCAAAGCCGTGGACTCCCAAAGAACAAGACTGGGCGCAGGATGGAGCACCACCCTGAGCCAACAGACCCGCGCCTACGCCGGAGTCGCCTGGGAACACGAATACGACGGCAAAGTGAAAGCCAGCATCCACGGCTACCCACTGGACGTTCCCAAACTCAAAGGCGACAGCGGCATGCTGGAACTCGGCGTGATCCTGACCCCCACGACAAAAACCCAAGGCTGGACGCTGGATATAAGCGTGCAAGGCTATGCCGGCAAACGCGAAGGCGTGTTGGGGAGTCTGAAGGCGAGGTATCGCTTCTGAGATCGGGGCGTAGGTTGGGAAAGCCGAAATGTTAACGACTCGGCGCATCCCGACGGTACTTATCTTCCGGCGCTACGCGCCGCAAATGTACAACCGTCGGGTTACGCTTCGCTTACCCAACCTACGCAAACCGACAGGATATGGCTTGGGGTGAGTGGAACTGACCCCGGCATTGGGAGGCGCTGCTGCGTTGGGCATCACTTCGTTCAGCCCAACCTATGTGGCCTGGACGCTGGATTTGGGCGTGCATGCCTATGCGGGCAAACGCGAAGGCGGGAATGACGGGGTAAAAATAGCTTGTCTGCATACCGCCTGCCTGCCGAAGAAGGCAGCCTTTCGGGCTGGAGAAAACATGCCGCATGTATTTCTCTTTCCGTTTAATCCGCCAAACTTCGAGCCAAACCTCCCTCTCCCAACAATCGTCCTTGCCCACTTTCTCTCCCCACGGCATAAAGCGGACAATCAAAAACTACTAAACCGGTCAAGTCTGAAAATCCGTAACAAGCGACTAAAAATTGCCTGACGTGTTTCATTTGTCTATACTGGACAAACGATATCGCTTGCTTTCTTCACCTGAGATCATGCCTTTCGCCATTTCATCTGCCTCCAGCGCGTTCTATGCCAATTCGCCCTACGCGAATGCAATGCGCGCGTCCGGAGCGACGCAACAGGGTGGAGTCGGGCAGGCAGTGGAAGACGCGGCAAAATTTCTCCCGGCTAATCAAAAAGCCGCTCAGCCCGATCAAGTAAATCAGATAGGCGGGAGTCAGCAGGACGGTGAACTGAGTGATGAAGATCTGCGCCGTCTCGACAGGATGAAAGCCGACGATCGCGCGGTACGCGCCCATGAAGCAGCTCACATGGCCGCGGGTGGGAGCCTCATCACGTCGGGCGCAAGCTTTAAATACGAAACCGGTCCCGACGGACAGCGTTACGCGGTCGCTGGCGATGTCGGCATCGACACCTCGAAAGGCCGCACCCCGGAAGACACTTTGGCGCGTGCCCAGCAAATCCGCGCGGCGGCGCTTGCCCCGGCGGACCCTTCGGGGCAGGATCGCGCCGTTGCCGCTGCCGCCGGGCAGATGGCTACTGAAGCGCGGGCTGAAATCGCTCAAGCCAGTATCGAAGAAAACAGCGAAACTCCAGACGCTCCGGAAAATCCGGAATTGCCCGCTTTTTTGTCGGCTGTCCCACCCGGCGCCCGTACCGCCAACACGTCGGACTTGCCGTTTGCCATCGGGTCCGGCGCCGCCAACGATGATGCAAGCGCCTTTGGCCAGATGATCGCCCGTAGCCTGACGCCTTTCCCTGTCGGGCGCGAAGTCAATATCTACGCCTGAAAATCAATGCCTGAAAAAAGCCCTGACGATTTGACCCGTCAGGGCTTTGTTCTGCACAAAAGCCGGGATCAGACCTTGAACTGGCCCACGGTTTGATTGACTGACTGCGCCAGTTGATCCAGGCTTTGTGCTCCACTGGCGGTTTCTTCGGCAGCGGCGTGATTTTCGTCCGTCATCTGGGCGACGCTTTCCACATGGCGGGCGATGTCCTGACTGGCCTGGCTCTGTTCTTTCAGGGCATTGGAGATTTCGGTCACGGCCTCGGAAACCTTGCCGGCTTCTTCCTGAATGGTTTGAATGCGTTTGCCCGCATCCTGCACCAGCGTTTGCCCGGATTCGACCTGCTGCACGACCCGTTCCATTTCCGCCACGGCTTCCCTGGCGGAAACCTGTATCTTGCTGATCATGGTGCTGATGTCGCCCGTGGATTGCGCCGTGCGTTCGGCCAGCTTTCTCACTTCGTCCGCCACCACGGCGAAGCCGCGCCCCTGCTCCCCGGCGCGGGCGGCTTCGATCGCGGCGTTCAGCGCGAGCAGATTGGTCTGATCGGCGACTTCCTTGATGACCTGCACCACGCTGGTGATCTGCTGCGATTCCTCGCCAAGAGTCTGAATGACCTGCGAGGCTTGCGCGACGGTTTGCGCGATGACGCCCATTTCGCTCACGGTGCTTTCGATGATGCTGCCGCCCTGTTCGGATATTTCTCCGGTTTCATGGGCAATAGCCTGGGCATCCGTGGCGCTGTTGGAAACGGTGCCGATGGAAACTGTCATTTCTTCAATGGAGGCCGCCATCGCGGAAGTGGAACTGCTCTGGTTGGCGGAACTGGCCGCCACCTGTTGCGCGGCGGTAGACAGCGATTCCACGGCGGCGCGCACATCCACCATGCTGGTTTGAATCCCTCGTAGCGAGGTTTGCAGGACATCGACCAGATTGTTGAAGTCCTTGACCATCAGACCGATTTCGTCATTGCTGTTCAGGGGCACCCGGCGGGTAAAGTCCCGATGGGTGGCAATCTCGGCCATTGTTTTGCGGGTCTGTTCCAGAGGAATCATGATGGCCCGGAAAACGGAAACGCAGAGCGCCGCCAGAATCAGAAAGGCGGCCAGGCTGACGATCGCCAGGGTGGTAATCATGGTGTGCGCGCTTTTTTTGGCGGCGGCGCCGTTGTCTTTGGCGCGCTTTTCTTCATAGTGGATCAGTTCTCTCAGCGCCTTCTGCGCGACGACAAAAGACGGCCTTTGCGCAAGAAAAGCGTCGTTAAACTGGAGAAATGCCTCCCTCCGGGCGGCCTCTCCGCCGCCAACCGGCAGTTCGGCAATTTTGTCGATGACCTTTTCCCATAGGCCAACTTGCTTCTTCCATTCGTCCCATGCCGTTTTGAACTGGTCTTGCAAGGGCTTCAGATCGGTAATTTCGGGCGGTATGGGCACGGCGAGATACTCGGTGAGCGCCGTCTCGGCGGTTTTCCAGGCCACGTCATGTTCGCTGTTCGACTCGGCGATTTCCTTCAGGGCCTTGCTTGAATCGTCGCTTTCATAAACAGAGATGTGCAGACCGCTCCTCACGATGTCGGTTTGCGCTTCGCCGGCTTCCAGCAAACTTCTGACCGAGGGCAGATTGTCTTCAACCACCACGGCCAGCGTCTCGCCGCTCGCGATCAGGCCGGAATAACCCGCCGACGCGACGATAATCAGGGAAAAGACACTAACGAAACCTAACAGAATAAGTTTTGTCCTAATGCTCATGAGAACTCCTTTCAAGTCAGAGTTTTAATGCCAAAAAAATCTATCGTCGGAAGAATCATTCCTTCCTCCGAATTCCCGTTGGACAAACATTTTTCATTTATGTTGCGGGGAAGCGGCAAATCGGCGGTCGCGGCGAATCCAGGCCCCAGGCCAGGGGAAAAACCGGGCCGGAGGTTTTCAGCGGTGTCTGCCGCGCTCCGTGGCCCGTTACGCCCGTTCAAGTATTCCGGAAAATTGCCGTAAACAACCTCATCCACTTATTTTTCAGGCAAGCGACATGATTACCGTACAGTTCAAAGCTTTTCAGAAGTCCGCCGGGGCGCTAGACATCAAGAATGCGACGAAGGCAATGGATGCCCGGCGGCAGGCGGAAAGCGCCGCAAACAAAAAAACCGAAGATCCGCAGAATTCCACCAAAGTCACCTTGAGCGATTTCGGCAAGCAATTACAGGCCTTACAAACGCTGAAACAGCCCAACAGCATCAGCGACGCGAACAAATCCGCCGCGCGCGCTCGCGCGGGACAACTCAAGAAACAGCTCGAAAACCTGAAAAAAATAGCGTCGTCGCTGGGTTCCGTGGCGGCAAAAGGCATTCTGCGCCAGATCAAACAGATCGCGCAGCAAATACGGCAGATCGCCGAGACGCTTGGAGAATCGGCGCCGGAGGCCGGGGCAGGCAACGCCGATGTGGGCGTCGCCAGCGCTACCGTCAGCGGCGATCCGTCGGGCGATGACAGCGCAAGTTCCGGCGCGGCAGGCGCAGAGGATAGCGTCGCGGCGGCTGCTGAAAAAACCGCGACAGAAGACACGGAAGAAACGGAAAAAATGGAAGAAACGGCCAAGGAAGATAAAGAAGCCGGGCAGGCCGCGTCCGCGGACGCGACAGCGGATCAGGCCAGTCAAGCCGCCACCGAAGCCGAAAAAGAGGCCAGGGATAAAGAGGACGGGGGCAAGGGCGAAAACGGCAAGCTTGATCTCGCCAGCCCGGGCCGCGCCAGTAACGCGCAGGGAAAAAGGGACGCCGCGATGGTGCGCGAGCTGGCCAGTGAGTTACGCCAACTGCTGGGCTGGGTGAAAGCGGCGTTGCAGCGCAAAGACAAAGAGGACAAGGAAGATATCAAGGAAATCAACAAAGATCTTCAGAAGACTGAAGATCTGGCGCACGATATGGAGGCTTCCGGCGAGGCCCTGCCGGACGTTGAGGCATCGGCGGTCAATTCCGTCGATACAGCGGTTTCCGCCGCCGACGTTTCTGTCGCTTCCGTATCGGTCGTGGTGTAAGCAATCGTAGGTCGGAAAAGCCGCGAAGCGGCGCATTCCGACAATCGTTCACTTCGACGCGGAGCGTCGCAAATTAAACGGTAATACCATTTTGCGGCGCATTCGGAAAATCGGGGACGTACCACGATTCTCAGTCAAAGGGATGCCTGGGCATGTTCCAGCGTTGTTTCGTGCACAATCGCTGCCCCCTCTTCCGGCCTTCGGCCACCTTCTCCCCGAGCGGGGCGAAGGGACTGACCGCCGCGCTCCGCAGGAAACATCGGCCATCATTTCAATGGCATTCATGAGGTGGAAAACTGCGCTAATACCTTATTTCGACGATGCCTCCGGGTCTGGCAATGCCGCTGACCGTCTGCCCGGAAGGTGTTCTGACCTGAACGACCTGACCATCCTGCGCGTTGTTCAGCGCCTTGCCCTCGCTGCTGACGCTAAATCCCGCGCCACGGGAGATGGTTTTGACCTGCTGACCCTGCTGTACCGCCCAGGGGGTGATCAACTGATCGCTGCGCAAGGGCTGTCCGGCGGCGATACCGATCTTGACCGTTTTTCCGATGGCCTGTTCGCCGTCCATCAGAATCGATGCGGGAAGCGTGCCAAGATCGCCTTCCCTGGCGACGAAATCGTTTTCGCCGATGACCTGGCCGGCGGCCATGGGGCGGGCCGCGACGAGGTATCTGGCCTTGATGCTGACCTGGACCTGAACGTAGAGCGTCCAGGAGGCCGGTCCCAGACAGCGCACGCCGACGGTGGTTTTCCCCCACGGCGCGGCCCCCGGCGGCTGGAAAGGCTCGTAGGCGTCGCATTGGGCAAGCCTGGTGCGTGCGTCGGGCGGTGTGATGCGGACGCTGATTTTCCCTGGAAACCCCTGGGTTTGCGTGCGCAGATAGTCTTCGACAACCCGATAAAGCGGAGAAACCGGAGAAACCGGAGAAACCTGAGACTCCGCGCGTTGCGCCGAAGCGGCCGTGGCCGGCAAGGCTGTGGCTGTTAACCCCGGAGCGATGAACAGCAAAAAGACGCCACGGAGAATTTGATGTAAGAGGGCAAGGCGTTTCATTCCGCCATTTTGCCTGATTGCCGGACTTCAGCGGACAAAATCGATCAGCGTTGCCGGAAAGTGCGGCAAGTCGGCAATATTTGCCGGTATCGGGGATCAGAAGTCAGGTATCAGGTATCAAAACCGAACGGAGGGTTTTGGGGTTCCTGGGAGATCGAAGTAATCGGGCCGGAGCCGAAAATTGTTCCGAAGAAACACGGGGAGCATGAACAGGCGTTTGCTTTCCCTCTCCCCTTGTGGGAGAGGGTGCCCCGGCAGGGGCAGGTGAGGGGGGCTTGGGCCTGTTCCAGCCCTGTCTCGCGCTGAACCGCCGCCC
>BNUC01000019.1 GCA_025997075.1 Betaproteobacteria bacterium
ACATCGTTGGCTTCTACAACAGCTCCCGCTTGCACTCGACTTTGGGTTACCTGCCGCCCAACGTCTATGAATCACTTTCGGCAGGAAAACAACCTATCCATCTGTCCGATATTTCTTGACCACTACAAATCCATCCGCTGCCATTCGGCGGAAGGCGCTTCGCTTTTCCGCCCTACAACTCATTCATGTGGAATATTTCATTTCTTTTTTAAGAGCCGGAACCCTGCATAAACCAGGCCCACCCAGATTGGCACGGCCAGCACCGCTCTGAGCATGCCTAAATCCGGGGTGGCCATTGCTCCCAGAATAAACAGGGTGGCGGCCAGACACAGATAATTGCTGAACGGGTGCCACGGAGACGGAAAGAGGGTCTGGTGATGGTGCTGGATCATATATTGTTTGAATTTCAGGTGGGCCAGGCTGATCATGGCCCAGTTGATGACCAGAGCAGCCACAACCACGCTCATGGCGACATGGAAGGCGTCAATCCAGGAAGGCAGGAAGTAGTTAAGCGGCACCACCAGAAAAGTCAGGATGCCGGAGAGCAGCATGGCGGGGCCAGGCACGCCGCGCTTGTCTGTTTTGTTGAATATTTTCGGGGCGTTTCCTTGAAGCGCCAAACCGTAGAGCATCCGGCTATTGCAATAGACGCTGCTGTTGTAGACCGACAGCGCGGCGGTCAGCACCACGAAATTGAGCGTTCCGGCGACGGCCTTGAAACCGATCCGGTCAAAAATCATGACGAAGGGGCTGTCCGTGGGATGCAAATTGCTCCAGTGATACAGCGACAGAAGAATGACCAGAATGCCGATGTAGAAACACAAAATGCGATAAATGACCTGATTGACGGCCTTCGGAATGACTTCCTGCGGATTGTCGGCCTCGGCGGCGGTTATG
The DNA here is from genome assembly GCA_025997075.1 of Betaproteobacteria bacterium. Classification (GTDB taxonomy): domain Bacteria; phylum Pseudomonadota; class Gammaproteobacteria; order Burkholderiales; family Rhodocyclaceae; genus Propionivibrio. The sequence goes on from BNUC01000019.1 coordinate 898, forward strand.
CCGATCAGTTCCAGTCCGCCGAAGGCAAAGGTTATGATCGGCACGGCCAGAAGCAGGCCTTTTAATCCATTGGGGAAAAATCCGCCATAGGCCGGATCGCCGGCGTGTTCGCCGCTGGTGGGAATCCGCCATAAATTTTCAATGCTGGAGCCGGGGACCAGTTCGGGGTTTAGTAAAAGGATATAAGCGCCAATGCCGATCATGGCGGCCAAAGCAATCAGTTTGATAATGGCGAACAGGAATTCCATCTCCCCATAAGCCCTGACGGTCGCCAGATTGATGGCGTTGATGAGTATGAAAAACAGCAGGGCCGAAACCCATGTCTCCAGACCGGGGAACCAGTATTGCATATAAGCGGCTACTGCCGTCAATTCGGACACGGCCACCATGACGTAAAGAATCCAGTAATTCCACCCGGCCAGAAACCCGGGGAATTCCCCCCAATATTTATAGGCAAAATAGCTGAAAGACCCGGCTTTAGGCTCCTCGGTATCCATTTCGCCCAACTGGCGCATGATCAAAAAGGCTAAAAGGCCGGCCAGGGCGTAACCCAGAATGACCGAGGGGCCGGCCACGAAGATGGCGCCGCCCGTGCCCAGAAACAAGCCGGTTCCCACGGCGCCGCCCAAGGCGATAAGTTGAATGTGGCGATTTTTCAGCCCCCGTTTAAGGTGGCCTTCCTGAACTTCTCTAAGCATTTGAATTCATCCTGCAGTTTCCATTGTTAATTACGATAAATAACTCTGATTGCAGCCGGCAGCAAAAAGCCGAAGGCTGGTAGACTTCTCATCGCTCTTACTTCACCCCGCCAAAAGCCGCGAACACACTATTCTTGTGTAATATTTCGATGTTCCGAAAACCCGTCTTCCGCAGCAAGTCGATCTGGAACATCAGCGAGCGCGGCGTATCTTCCTTTTCGATGTAGGCGAAGACATCGTTCCGATAGCTTTCCCCTTTGAGCTTCGCCAGATACTCGCCGTATCGCTCCCACATCAGCGCCTGAACCTTCGGATTCGAGTGCTCGATCAGGTCGGAGATCCAGATCGAGCCTCCCGGCCGGAGAGCATGATACAACTTCGCGAACACGCTTGCCCACTCCTCTTCGGAACGCAGATGATGCAAGGAAGCCGCGGCCACCACGATGTCATAGCGACCATCCTCGAAGCCGAGGTCACGGATATCTCCCTGAAAACCGCGACCGGCCCTGGCCGTCACATTTGCGATGCGCTGCCGCGCCCGTTCCAGCATCGGTAAGCTCAGGTCGACGAGGTCGACCTCCAGGTCCGGCAAAACCTCCAGAAGTTTGAGCGTATAGTTGCCCGCCCCGCAACCGACATCCAGCGCCCGCGTCGCGCCCGGATTCACAGCCGCCGCCGTTCGCGTGATGAGATCCAACACCAGCGGCGCGTCGATCGTCGCGCTCTGCCCGGTTTCGAGATTCGAGAACCGCTCAACGTCTTGATCAAAGCGTTGGCGTATTTCGTTTACCGTCGACTTCATCGTAAAACTAACTCCGGTTTAAAACCCCTCCCATAAGCGGCGTTTGCTTTCCTTCGCCCGCTTGCGGGAGAGGGTGCCCCGGCAGGGGCGGGTGAGGGGGGTTGGACATGTTCCAGTGTTGTTTCGTGCTGAATTGCCGCCCCCCTCATCCGGCCTTCGGCCACCTTCTCCCCGCAAGCGGGGAGAAGGGATTGACGTTTGGCCGACAGGCATGAAGGCCTGTCGCTAATTTCTTGCTGGCGGTCTACCGTCTCCTTTTCAGCCGTCGCGCGACAGAAAGCGGCGGAACACCCAACTGCGTGGCGGTTCCACGCCCGTGCGCACGTAGGTCAACGGACTCGGTTCGAGCAGGAATCGTCGCTGCAATTCCTTTCCGCCACGCTGTCCGGCAAACAAAATCCTGTCGCCGGACAGCAGGCGGGTATCCTCCGCCGGCAAGGCTATCTCCTGTCTGTTGCGCAATAACAACAGTGGCACGGCGGGAATCCGTTCGGGTGGTTTTTCCGGATTGATCAGCAGATCGCCGATCGTCAGCGGCGGGTCGACTTCCGGCGCCAAGGCCTCGCGCAGGCCGACGTAGGAGGCAAAACAATCGAATACCCACATGAACGGCACTTTGTCCCCGGCGTGTTGTTCGAGCAGGGCGGCGGTCTGCCGGGCCAATTCACCCGAATCTTCGTCCAGATGTTTGAGGAAACGGATGAGCAACGGCGAGGTGAGCCGTTGCCGTACCTTGTGCGAGACGACATTCGCCTGGATGAAACGCAGATTCGCCATCGAGGCATCAATCAGGCTGGCGTTGGCCGCGTGCGCCTGCCGGATGACGACGTAGATACCGGGATTGATCAAACGCACCCGGTTCACCGTCGCCAGATTCAAGGCATCGCTGTCGGTGCATACGACGATCCCGACCGCTTTCCCGATCTCCGCCAACACAGTTTCCCGCGTCATGGCCTTGTACTGCAGGACCATGCCGCCGCCCTGCTGGCTGGAATCGAGCTCGGCGAGCGTACAAGTCATGCCGGCATCGTGGAACGCGGCGACGAAATACTCGGGGAAGCTGCCTGATCCGAAGACCACCCAATGCCCTTTGGGCAGATTGAGCGATTCCGGGCAAGCGCCTCCGGGCAAACCGGAGAGCCATTCGATCACCCGCAGGCGTTCCGGTGAGCCCATATCCAGACGGATGTTGTTGGCGAAACTCTGGAAGGGATTGACCGGCTCGATGTTGCGGAACGATTCCAGGTTGGCTTGGGCCATCGGCGTATGCACCCTGGTGATGATGCGCAGCGAGGGATTGAGCACCGTGCCGCAGATGGCGACCGACTGGTTGGTGTCGTCGTCTCCGGCGAGCGCCACCATGGCGATGCACTTGCGGTGCGTCACGCCGGCATCGACCAGCACGTCGGGCAGACGGCCGTCCGCGGCGAGGAACAGCGGCGAATACTGGTATTCCTCGATTTCGATGCTCGCGGCGCGCTCACCGCGGATTTCGACCAGCACCATGTGCTGCCCCATGCGGTCAAGCATGCGCGCCAGGGTGATGCCGCTCTGCCCGTAACCGACAATCAGAACGAACGGATCCTGCCTCGCCGAGACGCGTCGGGCGAAACGGCGACGCGCGAGCGCATCGCGCAGCGTTTGATCCTGCGACAGGTGAAAGATGCTGCCCAGCGTGTAGGCCCAGGCCACGACGCACAGATAGACGCACACCACCGTCCAGGCGCGTTGCGGATCGGTAAAGGTGTAGGGAATTTCGCCGAAACCGATGGTGGTCGCCGTGTAACTGATGAAGTACAGCGCGTGAAAAAATCCGAGGTGAACGATGTTTCCCTGCTCGTCGACGCCGGGAATCAGCACCAGGCCCCACACCGAAACGGCATAGGCGGCGATCAGCGCGATCAGCGGCCGGCGGAGCCGGCGCAGGATAACGAACAGGACGTCGTTCAAGCGCCGTTTCCCCGGTCAGCGCGTCTGGCGCAAGGTCTCGCTGATCAGCAGGATCACCGAAATCAGGTTGGCCAGCAGCGCGCCGCCGCTCAGGGAAACGATGGTCGCCATCGTCCCTTCGTTCATTGCCAGTTGGCTGATATTCACATGCCACATCCAGACCAGGGAAGCCGTCAGCAACTGCAGCATGGCCACCATGCTGGTCGCCAGGTGAGTCGCACCAAGATGCGTGCGATCGCCGAATTTCAGCACCAGGGCAATCAGGTTGACCACCAGGGCCGCGAAAAGATGGCCGGCATCGTGCGAGCCGACGTCACCCAGATCTCCGATGAAAAAACCGAAATTCACCGTACATGCGAAAATCACAAAAAAACCAAAGATAACCTTCTCAAGATTCATGACTGCTCCCGCCTTTCCTGCATTTCCGGTGCATGATACGAGCTACGATTGGGGCTGTAAATGGTGCTGATCTCGGGGAGCGCTGAAGAAATGACGCTTCCAATGCCATTTTTTTTTCGTTACGATAGAACTTCGGTCGGCAACCAGCACTCTTATTTGTTACCTCCCCATTCTTTCCACCACCCCGCGAGACACACTACCATGAGTGAACACATTCACTACGTTACCGATGATACTTTCGAGGCCGAGGTATTACAGTCGTCCCTGCCGGTTCTCCTCGACTTCTGGGCGGAATGGTGCGGCCCCTGCAAGATGGTCGCGCCCATTCTCGAAGAACTGGCGGAGCAGTACGCAGGTCGCCTGAAGATTGCCAAGCTGGACGTCGACAACAATCCGGCCAGCCCGGCCAAATTCTCGGTTCGCAGCATCCCCACGCTGATACTGTTCAAGAACGGCAACGTCGAAGCCACCAAGATCGGCGCTCTGCCAAAATCGCAGCTTGCCGCATTTATTGACAGCCATCTGTAAAATCACTATGCTCACTCGTCGAAAGTTTTTGGCTGCGCTTACGGAACACAGAAACAAACCCGCCCGGCTGGCTTTTTCAGGCTCTGATCCAGCGCATGATCTTGTAGCCGTAACAATTCCGTAGCAACCATTCCTGCTTTATTCAAACCTCTGTTCTGTTTGTCCACGTCATTCGCGTGACGAATTCCGGTCTACCTGTTTTTCATTTTCCTATTTCGCCCATGCATTTATCCGAACTCAAGGCATTTCATGTCAGCCAGTTGCTCGACATGGCAGTCGCCAACAACATCGAAGGCGCCAACCGGCTGCGCAAACATGAGCTCATCTTTGCCCTGCTCAAGAATCATCAGGCCCGAAAAGGCGAGACGATCTTCGGCGACGGCACGCTGGAAACACTGCCGGACGGCTTTGGTTTCCTGCGCTCGCCCGATACTTCGTATCTGGCCAGCACCGACGACATCTACGTCAGCCCGAGCCAGATCCGCCGTTTCAATCTGCACACCGGGGATACCATCGAGGGTGAAATCCGGACGCCGAAGGAAGGCGAACGTTACTTCGCGCTGGTCAAGGTCGACCGTGTCAACGGAGAAGCGCCGGAAGCCTCGAAAAACAAAATCCTGTTCGAGAACCTCACGCCGCTGCATCCGGAACAGCACATCCGTCTCGAACGGGACATCCGCGGCGAGGAAAACATCACCTCCCGCATCATCGACATCATCGCCCCGATCGGCAAGGGTCAGCGCGGTTTGCTGGTATCCAGCCCCAAGAGCGGCAAAACGGTGATGATGCAGCACATCGCGCATGCCATCACCGCCAACCACCCGGACATCACCCTGATCGTTCTGCTGATCGACGAACGTCCCGAGGAAGTGACCGAAATGACACGTTCGGTACGCGGCGAGGTGGTGGCTTCGACCTTCGACGAACCGGCGACCCGTCACGTGCAGGTGGCCGAAATGGTCATCGAGAAAGCCAAGCGTCTCATTGAACACAAGAGGGATGTGGTCATCCTGCTCGATTCGATCACCCGTCTGGCGCGCGCCTACAACACCGTGCAGCCTGCCTCTGGCAAGGTGCTCACCGGCGGTGTCGACGCCAACGCCCTGCAAAAACCCAAGCGCTTTTTCGGAGCAGCGCGCAACATCGAAGAAGGCGGTTCGCTGACCATCATCGCCACCGCTCTGGTTGAAACCGGCAGCCGCATGGACGACGTGATCTACGAAGAATTCAAGGGCACCGGCAACATGGAGATCCATCTCGACCGGCGCATGTCCGAAAAGAGAATCTATCCCGCCATCAACGTCAACCGTTCCGGTACCCGTCGCGAGGAACTGCTGTTAAAGCCGGATGTGCTGCAAAAGATGTGGATTCTGAGAAAACTCCTCTACAACATGGACGACCTGGAAGCCATGGAATTCCTTCTCGACAAGATCCGGGCCACCAAGAACAACGGCGAGTTTTTTGATTCCATGCGACGTTGATTCAGGGATCAGGCAACAGATGACAGGTGTATGAGTTACGCAAAACCATCAACGCCCGGATGCAGCACGGTTTTTCAGCCACACGGAGCGAAGCGACGGAAAAACTGATACCTGACACCTGTTACCTGCTACCTGATATTGATTGCAATCCAATGCAAAAACAAGGATAATCTATCGTTTCCCAAAGCTGACCACCGATGTGACAACTGTTCATGTCGAGCCGGCTTGAGTTGACCTGAAGGAATTTCCCAGATGAAAGCCGATATCCATCCCGCTTACAACGAAATCGAAGTCACCTGTTCGTGTGGCAATACATTCAAGACGCAATCGACGATGAAAAAAGCCTTGCATATCGAAGTGTGCTCCGCCTGCCACCCGTTCTATACCGGCAAGCAGAAGATTATCGATACCGCCGGTCGCGTCGAGAAGTTCAACAGAAAGTATGGCGCGAAAGCCAAGGCTGCCTGATACTTGTGTCTCTGTTTCTGACTGCGGGTTCCTGCGGACTCGGCAAAAAGGCAGCCTGTCGGGCTGCCTTTTTGTTTGAGGAAATCCTGGAGGCGAGAGACGCGCAACGATATCCGTCATTTGCCGGACTGTCTCAAGGATCGTAGGGACGGCCCTCTATGGTCGCCCGGAATAATCTTTCCTTACCCAGGGCAGGCATGGGGTCTGCCCCTGCAAGCTTGCACTGCCGAAGCGTGGAATTCAGCGTTTCTTTAACGTAATCAAGCGGTTTTTGCCATGCCCTTCCTTGAGGAAAAACCACGTTTTAAAGGAATCTCCCTGCCGCCCGACGGCTGGGTGCTGACCGCGCTGCTGGTCATCTATATCTTCACCGGCTTGATCGGACACGATCCGTGGAAGAACGACGACGCGATTTCCATCGGCATCGTCCATGACATCATCAAACACGGCAACTGGTTGATTCTGCAACCGGCCGGCCGGCTCTATCCGGACGCGCCGCTTTACTACTGGCTCGCGGCGGGTGTCAGCAAGCTGTTTTCGTGGCTGATGCCTTTCCATGACGCGGTGCGTATGACCAGCGGCATCTTCACCCTGCTCTCGCTCGAATTCATCCTCCTGGCCGCGCGCGAATTGCACGGACGCCAGTATGCCGCCGCCGCGCCGCTGATTCTCGCGGGCAGCATCGGTTTTCTGTTTCACGCCCACGAAGCGCAGCCGATGCTCATCGCGCTGACCGCACACACCACCGCGTATTGGTCTTTCGCCCTGCTGCCGCGACAACCCCGGCGCGCTGTCGTGATCTTTGCAATCGCGTTTGCCTCGGGCTTTCTGGCCAACGGCTTGCTGCCGGTCATCACGCTTTTGCCGGCCATGGCGATCACCGTCAGTCAATCGGAAAACCGCCTCCACTGCCTTGGCTTATTGTTCGCGGGAATCGGCATCGCCGCCATTCCCTGCGGAGCCTGGCTGCTTGCCGCTTACAGAGTTTCTCCTGATTATGTCGTCAGCTTCTTCCAGGCCGAATATTCCGTCTTGACGCAGCCAATCAATACGGGCACGAATTTCCTGCGCTACGCCAATCTGCTGCTGTGGTATGCGTGGCCGGCGCTGCCTCTCGCCGCCTGGTCCTTGTGGTCAAAACGTCGCAGACCCGGCGCCAGGGAGATCGCCCTTCCGGCAGCGTCCTTTCTTGCCTCCCTGGTCATGCTGACCTTGCTGATTTCCCTGCGCAGCGCCACGACCCTGTTGCTGTTGCCACCCTTGGTGTTGCTCGCGGTTCCCGGTGTCGAAACACTGCGGCGCGGCGCGGCCAATGCTTTCGACTGGTTCGGCATGGTGACCTTCACCTTTTTCACCTGCATCGTCTGGATCGGCTGGAGCGCTCTGGTCTTCGGCTGGCCGGCACGGCTGGCGAGTCAGGCGGTACGCCTGGAACCCGGTTTCGTGGGAATTTTCAACGCTCCGGCGTTCCTGTTCGCATTGGTTTGCACTGGCATCTGGTTCTGGATGATCGTCACCAGCCCCCGTTCGCCGATGCGCGGCATCATGCACTGGATGGCCGGACTGACGCTGTTCTGGCTACTTCTTGCCAGCCTCTGGATGCCCTGGATCGACTATGGCAAAACCTTCCGCGATGTGTCCGCTTCACTGAAAAAGGCTCTTCCAGTAGAGACGGACTGCATCGCCGGAGTCAACCTGCCCCTGTCGTTTCTCACCATTCTGGATTATTTCGAAGAAATACGCGTCGTCCCGCAGAAGAGCGAACAGGCTGCGGCATGTTCCTGGCTGCTGATGCAAGGAAAACAACCTGAACTGACCAAGTCAGGCTGGCGCCCGATATGGGATGGGAATCGCCCGACCGACCGCCGCTCCAGTGATAAATTTTATTTATACCACCGTGGGCGGAGGGCGGAGCCGGCAAACAACCTGACCGACCTCGGCCCTGATGACAGCACGGAACCCGATCCAAGCGTACCCAGCCGGGCACGCGAGGAATAATGGCCCTTCCTCCCGGCCTCCTTCCCCAGGGGAAGGAGGTGATGGTGGCTCGCTGCGCTCGTATAACACGGGGTGCTCCGGGCAAAGGTGGCAGCGGATGTTCGCTTCGCGAACCCGCCGCTTTCCCTTGGGACGGCCCGGCGGGAAAGCTGCCCCGCTGGCTCCTTCCCCAAGGGAAGGAGGTGATTGCTGCTCGCTGCGCTCGGCTATCACGGGGCGCTTCGGGCAAAGGTGATAGCGGGTGTTCGCTTCGCGAACGCATCGCTTTTCCTTGGGACGGCCCGGCGGGAAAAAGCTGCGTTGTTTCCCCGCAAGCGTGAGGATGCCAGCCAGGGCCTTCAGGCCGGTGCATCGCGACGTTCCGCTTTGTGCGCCTTCTTGTAGATAAACATCTTCTCATCCGCCATGGACAGGAGATCGACGGCTGGCAACACATTGTCCGCGGTGACTTCCACGACACCATAACTCATGCTGCACTTATAGGATATCTTGCCGTCATCGGACGTATAATCCTTGGCAGTGAGGATGTCCCGCAGGGCTTCCAGATGGGTTTCCGCAGCCTTCCGGGTGACGCCGGTGGACAACACCATGAATTCGTCTCCGCCCAAGCGGCAGACATCCGCAGACAAGGTCTGCAATAGTTTCGCCACCCGCAGGATATAGCGGTCACCCTCCATGTGACCGAAAATGTCGTTCACATATTTAAGCCGATCCATATCGATAAAGCAGATCACAAAAGAGATATGCTGTTCGAGCCATCCGTTCAGCAGTTTCATGCCGTAATGCCGGTTGTATGTCCCTGTCAACATGTCCTGGTAGGCGACGCCCTCCAATTCCTGGATCTGGGCTTTGTTGGTGGTGATATCCGTCAACAAGGCCGCCACAGCGTTATGTTCGTACCAGCGTAAGGGATGGAGGATAGCCGAAAACCACTGGATATCTGTTTTGTTCATCAGAGGAAATTCCACGGTTTTCTGCGCATCGCTCTCCTTCATCTTACTGGTGTAGTTCAGCAGGATATCGTAGAGTCGTGATTCGAAGACGTTACTGACCAGAACGTTTTTGACGGGGTGGTTGGTGAAAAGGCGCTCACCCGTCTCCTGGTCGAGGATGATGATCCATTCGGACAAGCGGCCTGTAATGATTCCAAAGAAATCGTTGCTGCGCTCCAGATCCTGCCGCTGCTTCTGAATGATATTGATCTCACTCAGCAGGGCTTCCCGTCGATCCTTCAGTTGGACGATCATCTCATTGAAGGCATCCGCGAATTCGCCCAGGAACTCGACATGCTGATCGTAGTCTCCAGCCGCCACCTCCCTTGCCTGCCAGGTCAGGTGTTTCAAAGCGGCATGGAGGGATTTTAAGTTGGACGCCAGTTCGTTATCGGGTCTGGGCAGCGGACCGGAAAGATCACCGCGAGAAAGGGATCTGGCCAGCGTCCTGACCTCCTTGAGCATCTCGGCGAAGTAAACAAGACCTTCCCCGAGTTCCCGGAAGTCCTCGGGTAAGGACGCAACATCCAACCTCGCGCGATCTGCGTAGTACAGAACGTCGCGCAGATAAGAAAATAATTTATCAGCAGTCGGATTTGAAATCTTTTTTACCTTTCCGTTTCAACTCCGGCGGCAGGGCCGTATCAATCGACGACCGAACCGTTGAACCGGCAGACCCTATCACCGTTGGCCCAGCAATCGACCTCTTTGACGAAATATTTCTTGCCGGTATAGGAATCCAGGATACCCGCGATGAAACCTTCATCGTAGTTGCAGACGGTCTCATTGGTGATGGGCAGACCGCTACAGTCCAGATCCTGTCCTACCGTAACGACGATGTTGCCCGTGTCCGGGTCGAAAGCTTCCATGCGCAGGATGCCAACCTTTAAATCCCGGAGCGCCGTCTGGAGATTTGCAAGAAACTTATGGAAATCCACCTTAAGATCCAGGTTGTTCTCTGCGAATTCCTTGCCGGCCAGATGTCCGGCGCGCACAAAAAACTCGTTGGCCTTGTCGGCGCCGAAATCCTTTGTGAGAACATCCAGCATCGTGTACTGCATGAGCCGATACACGAGAACGGGCATGTCTTCGCCCAAATCGCCGCGGCCTTCCTTGATATCACCCAGGTTTTCCCATTTGAAATCGTGCAGTGTGGCATCTCTCTTGAAAATGTTCATGTTTATCCCTTTCTTGCTGTACTTTTTTCTTACGGCGCGGATCCCGGTTTCCATAGTATCCGAAACACCGAACTCTCGCCGCAGGAACGGAGCTTATTCCCTTTATCCCCTGCGACATCCTACAGAAGATAGCATATTTGTGATTTATGTTGCTGCCGAATTTACAGTCCAATAAAAAAATCCAGACGCACTGCGCGGCAAAGCCGGCACAATCATTGACGGTTTAGAAATGGAGCTGCGATTTATGCTCGACGACCACGCACTGGTAAACGCCGCCGAAAATGGTTTTCTTGCGCCAGGTAAATTGGTCCGCCTTATGCGCATAGTGCTGGATTTCGTTTTTCCACATCGTTTCGGCGAACGGTTCGAGATAGTGATTGACGACCTTGAGGATGTAACGGATCGGTTGCCACCATGCCGGGTTGTAGTAATCGACAAACACCGCTTTGCTGCCCTTGGGTAATTTCGTCAACATGTGATTGACGATTTCGTATTTCTTTTCCTCGGGCACCTCATGCAACAGGAAAAAGCTGCAGATCAGGTCATACGAGTTCTGACTATCGACGACGAAGCTGGCAGCGTCAGAGCGGATGACCTTGGCCCAACTCATGCCCGCCAGCTTACGGGTACCGTGCTCGACCTGCACGGGTGTTACATCGGTCAGATGAAAAGCACCTTTCGGGCCGATTTTTTTCGCGACGCGCTTGACCAGATCCCCATAAACATGGGCTACCTGCCAGACGCGCATGCCTTCCTTGACCTCGTCCAGGTAGGCGCGCATCAGTCGCTGGTCGTTGAGGAACAGAAGGACGCGAACAACCCAGTTGTGATCCAGCACGCGTACCCAATTCGGATCGACATACGCCCAGTCATATACTTTAATCATGTACTCGGGAACGCCATCGTAATAAGGATCGATGGCAAGTGACGAGTGGTTCTTGGTCATTTTCTGTCCTATCTTTTCAAAAATCCGACACGGGCATAATCGACACGCGGCTGGCCGCAAAAAATGTCGCAGGGCAGGTAAAAGGGCCAATTATCCTCTAGCCTTCGCCGTATGGTCAAACAGGAGACTTGATGAATGAAATACAATTCCCTTTGATTTCATGACGTTCCCCATACTGAAAGCACCCATCAGAACGGCAGCGGAGCAAACAGCGCGGCAATATCGTCCTCGCCGAACTTGAGCACGGCGTGGCTGTCCGCCGACAGTATCCCGTCGGCGAGATCAGCCTTGCGTTCCTGCAAGGCGAGAATTTTTTCCTCGATGCTGCCGGCGACGATCAGCTTATAGACAAACACGGGTTTGTCCTGCCCGATGCGATGCGCGCGATCGGTGGCCTGGTTCTCCACGGCCGGATTCCACCACGGGTCGTAATGAATGACGGTATCGGCGGAAGTCAGGTTGAGTCCGAGGCCGCCCGCCTTCAGGCTGACCAGAAACACCGGCACCTCGCCAGACTGGAAACGACGCACCTGGTTTTCCCGGTCGGTGGTGTCCCCGGTCAGGAGGGCGTAGTCGAGACCGGCGCTTTTCATCTCTTGCTCGACCAGCGCCAGCATGCCGGTAAATTGGGAAAAGACGAGTATCCTGCGCCCCTCGTCGACGAGTTCGGGCAACATCGTCATCAGCAGGTCGAGCTTGGCGCGTTCCCTGACTCTCTGGGCGATCGGCAGCTTGACCAGTCTGGGGTCGCAGCAAACCTGGCGCAGTTTGAGCAAGGCGTCGAGGATGACGATCTGGCTGCGTCCGAAACCCTTGCTGGCAATGCCCTCGCGCACCAGCACATTCATCGACGCGCGCACCGCTTCGTACAAATCGCGTTGGCCGCCGGTCAGCTCGACCCTGCGCAGGATGACTGTTTTGGGCGGCAGCTCCGGCGCGACTTCTTCCTTGCGCCGCCGCAGGATGAAGGGGCGGATACGCTGCGCCAGTAGTTCGCGTCGCGCCGTATCGCCCTGCTTTTCGATCGGCACGCGCCAGTAGCGGGTAAAGGTATTGGCATTGCCGAGAAAACCCGGCAGCAGAAAATCGAACTGGCTCCACAATTCGCCCAGATGGTTCTCCAGCGGCGTTCCGGTCAGACACAGGCGATGCCGGGCATCGATCCGGCGGACGACTTCGGCGCCCTGACTGCGTGAATTCTTGACGGTCTGCGCTTCATCGAGAATGAGCAGGTGATATTTGAAACGGGTCAGTTCGGCGGCGTCGCGCCAGAGCAAGGGGTAGGTCGTGAGCACAACGTCATGGTTCGGGATCTCGTCGAAACGGAGTTTTCTGTCTACGCCTTGCAACGCGAGCAGCGATAAGCTCGGCGCAAAACGCGCCGCTTCGTTCATCCAGTTGAAGACCAGGGAGGTGGGCAGCACGATCAGCGCCGGCCGGTCGAGCCGTCCCGCTTCCTTCTCCAGCAGCAGATGCGCCAGGGCCTGCGCGGTCTTGCCCAGCCCCATATCGTCGGCCAGGATGCCGGAGAGATCATGCTCGCGCAGGAACTGCAACCACGCCACGCCTTCTTTCTGATATTCGCGCAAGGCCAGTCCGAGCCCCGCCGGAGGCGTGACCAGACGCACGCCTTGCGCAGCCTGCAGGCGGTCGGCCAGCGCCAGGACCTCACCCTGCCCGCGGAACTGCCAGCGGCTGGTGTCGCATAGCGCTTTCAGGCGTTGCGCGTCAAAGCGCGAAATGCGCAGCCGATAGCCACCATCGGAGCCATTGAAGGCATCGAACAGGTCGATGAGAGTCGCGGCCAGCGGCTTTAACCGTTCTGCCGACACGAACAGGCGTTTGTTGGTCGGCGTGCGCAGTTCGATTGCTTCGGCGTCGGAAATTTTCGCCAGTTCGGCCGTTTCCAGCCAGCGGGCATCCCGCTCGAACAGGGACGCCAGAAGCGGCGCCAGCGATATCCGCTTGCCCTCCACCACAATGCCCATGTCGAGATCGAACCAGCCGTTTTCGGAGCTGATAAGTTCCGCATCCCAGGCTTCAACCCGCAAGGCGTGATGCCGGAATTCCTCGTCGAATTCAACTTTCCATCCCGCCGCGCGTAGCGCATGGCGGCCATCCTGCATGAAGTCCGGCCAGTTCGCTTCGCTGGCCGGAGCGTACATCGAATCCGGCAAGCAACCGACGACATGCAGGAGGGAAGCTGGAAGCTTTTGCAGACCGGCATCGGACAGGGCTTTGACGAACGCGCTTTCCACGTCGGGCTGGCGCTCTACGCGGACCGTCTCGCCATCTTCGAGGGTGACGAAAATCTGCCCGTCGCCTATTCCGACCTCGGCATCACCGTAGCGGAAACTCGGCAGGGCGACGTCAAATCCGAGGGTATCCAGCGTTTGGGGATAGTCGCGCCACGCCACGTGACCATTTGTCTCCAGCGTCTGAAGACGCAACACCGGCTGCGGCTTTGCCACGATGCAGCGTAAGGAAGCCTGGGCATTGACATCCGGCGGCGGCAGTTCCGGCGCGAGTTCTTCCAGCATCTCGGCCACCAGCGCGGCGCGCTTGTCCGGCAACGGCGGCATGGAAAACAGGCGGGCGATGAGTTCAGGATCACCCGGAACATCGAGCGGGCCAAGCAAACCCCGATCAAGGTCGACGTACCACGGGGGAAACAGCGGTACGGCGAGGCAGGATTCCGAAAGCGTCTTGAAACAGGGACGCTGACATCCTTGCGTGTCGATTCTCCAGGCCAGACTCCCCGGCCTCGGTTCGCCGTTAAGCAAGGGTGAAAGATCGCTGAACAGGGCCAGACGACCTGTCTTGAGCAAAGTTTGCAGGATTTCGCCCGCCTGTTCGCCGCGCAAGGCGAAAGCCCGCAAGCCACCCTCGTCCATACCGGCGTCCCAAAGCAGATGCAGGATGTCGACATCCTGTTCCGTCACGAAAGGCGGCGGTTTGATAAGAGCGCGTTCAATATCCTGCCACGCTTCGGCCTCTTCAAGATCGCGCCCCCGGCGTACCGTGATCCCGAAACGACTGGCATCGGATGTCCAATGCAGAAGGTAAAAAAGATGGTTGCGACTTGACGGGAGCTTGCTGTTGCTCTGGCTCACAGCCAGCGATACGCGCCGCAATTCCTCCGCCCACGAGAGACCCGCCGGAGTATTGCCTTCTTTTTCCTTCAGATCTTCAACAACCATTGTCGACATGGATATGGAGATTCGATCAGCGAATGGCCTGGTGCGTCAAAAACCCGCATCGCCAGCTTTGCCGTCAGGCAGACCAAACAGTGGAGTCTATTCCATTTGCCAATGACTGGCGAGGGGAGGAGAGATATCTACCTCCTCTGTCCCTTACGGAACGATTTCTCCACCGGACCCTTCGGACCAGCCCTCTCCCGGAGAAGGCATTAAAAGCCTCCCTCGCCGGGAGATGTCGCGTAGCGCCGGAGGGAGTAGTTACTACTGTTACTACTCGCGGAAATTACCGTATTTGACCGGATAGTCCGTGATCGCCTTGGTCACCAGGGCAATACAGGCTTGCAGGGCATCGCGCTTGGCGCCGCTCACCCGGACCGTATCGCCCTGGATCGACGCCTGGACTTTCAGCGCGGAGTCCTTGATCATTTTGACGATTTTTTTCGCCAGTTCAGTTTCGATGCCGGTCTTGATCTTTAGTTCCTGCTTGACCTTGTTGCCCGAGATTTTCTCGACGGTCTGGGGATCGAGACGCTTTACGCTTTCTTTTTCCTTCTTCTCCATGGCCGGAAACAGGATGTCCTTGATCTGACCCAACTGGAAATCGGAATCTCCATAAAGCGTGATGATCTTGTCTTTCTCGTTGAGCTCGACCTTGGCCGAGGTGCCCTTGAAATCATAACGCGCATCAATCTGACGGCGGGTCACATCGATGGCGTTCTTCAAGGCATTGATGTCGGCTTCCGAGGAAAAATCAAAAGATGGCATGGCGTCTCCTGAATCAGGTATCAGGTATCAACGAGGTAATCGGGTCTACGCCGAAAATCGTCCCGAAGAAACACGGGGAGCATGAACAGGCGTTTGCTTTCCCTCTCCCTTGTGGGAGAGGGTGCCCCGGCAGGGGCAGGTGAGGGGGAGGATTGGGCTTATTCCGGCTCTGTTTCGCGCTGAACCGCCGCCCCCTCTCCTGCCCTTCGGGCATCCTCCCCCACGAGGGGGGAGGACGATGGATCGCCATACTCCGCGAAATTTTCATATCAATAAAATCAATAGCTTAAGTGGTATTTCTTGAGAGGTATCAGGTATCAAAACCGATGGGTGTTGATACCTGATACCTGACCTCTGATCTCTGATCTACTTCTTGCGATTGGCGAGGTTGGCGGCGATGCGCATACGCAGCGCGTTGAGCTTGATGAAGCCGCCCGCGTCTTTCTGATCGTAGGCGCCGGCGTCGTCTTCAAAGGTGGCGATGGTCGGATCGAACAGCGAATCGGTTTTCGAGTCGCGCCCGACAACGATGACATTGCCCTTGTACAGCTTCAAGCGTACCCAACCATTGACCACCTGCTGCGTATGGTCGATCAGCGCTTGCAGGGCGAGACGCTCGGGACTCCACCAGTAGCCGTTGTACACCAGGCTGGCGTAGCGCGGCATCAAATCGTCCTTGAGGTGCGCGACTTCCCGATCGAGGGTTAGCGATTCGATGGCGCGGTGCGCTTTGAGCAGGATCGTGCCGCCGGGGGTTTCGTAACAGCCGCGCGATTTCATGCCGACGTAGCGGTTCTCGACGAGGTCGAGCCGGCCGATGCCGTGCTTGCCGCCCAGCGCGTTGAGTTCGGCCAGAAGTTCGTGCGCAGCCAGGCGCTGACCGTTGATGGCCACCAGGTCGCCCTTGACGAATTCCAGATCGATGTATTCCGCGGCATCCGGCGCGGCTTCGGGCGATACCGTCCAGCGCCACATGCTCGCTTCAGCCTCGGCGGACGGGTCTTCCAGATGACGCCCTTCGTAGCTGATATGCAACAGATTGGCGTCCATCGAATACGGCGAGCCGCCCTGTTTGTGCTTCATTTCGACCGGGATGCCGTTCTTTTCGGCGTAGGCCATCAGTTTCTCGCGCGAGAGCAAATCCCATTCGCGCCACGGGGCGATAACCTTGATGCCCGGTTTCAAAGCGTAAGCGCCCAGTTCGAAGCGCACCTGATCGTTACCCTTGCCGGTTGCGCCGTGCGAAATGGCGTCGGCATTCGTCAGATTGCTGATTTCGATCAGTCGCTTGGCGATCAGCGGACGCGCGATCGAGGTGCCGAGGAGATATTCGCCTTCGTAGATGGCATTGCAGCGGAACATCGGAAAGACGAAATCGCGCACGAATTCTTCGCGCAGATCGTCGATAAAAATGTTTTCAGGCTTGATGCCGAACTTGATTGCCTTGGCGCGCGCAGGCTCCAGTTCCTCACCCTGTCCCAGATCGGCGGTGAAGGTGACCACCTCGCACTCATAGGTATCCTGCAGCCACTTGAGGATCACGGAAGTGTCCAGACCACCCGAATACGCCAGCACTGCTTTCTTGATATCGCTCATTTCATATGCTCCATTTCAAAATTCAAGAGTTATTTACGCGCCCGAGAAGAAGGTATTCCATCAGCGCCTTCTGCACATGCATGCGGTTTTCCGCTTCATCCCAGACAAAACTTTGCGGCCCGTCGATCACTTCGGCCGTCACTTCCTCGCCCCGGTGCGCAGGCAGACAATGCAGGAAAATCGCGTCGGGCTGGGCGACGCCCATCATCTCGCCATCCACCTGAAAATCGGCAAAATCGCGCATGCGCGCCTCATTCTCCGCCTCGAAGCCCATCGAAGTCCATACGTCGGTGGTCACGATATCGGCGCCGCGCGCGGCTTCCATCGAATCGGCGAACTGCCGGAAATGCCCGGCGCCGTGCAGACCGGCCCGTTCCGGCTCAACCTCGTAACCGGCCGGAGTCGCCACATGCACCTTGAAATCCAGCACCTCGGCCGCTTGCAGCCAGGTGTTGCAGACATTGTTCGAGTCGCCGATCCAGGCCACCGTCTTGCCCTGAATCGGGCCGCGATGCTCGATGTAGGTGAAGATGTCAGCCATGATCTGGCACGGGTGATATTCGTTGGTCAGGCCATTGATTACCGGCACGCGCGAGTTGGCGGCGAAACGCTCGACCATCGTTTGCTCGAAGGTGCGGATCATCACGATGTCGCTCATGCGCGAGATGACCTGCGCCGAATCCTCGATCGGCTCGCCGCGCCCCAGTTGCGAATCGCGGGTATTCAGATAAATGGCCACGCCGCCAAGCTGCTGCATGCCCGCTTCGAAGGACAGGCGCGTGCGCGTGCTGGCTTTCTCGAAGATCATCACCAGCGTACGGTCGGCGAGCGGCCAGTAACGCTGATAGGCCTTGAACTGCGCTTTGATCCAGCGCGCGCGTTCAAACAGATAGACATATTCCTCACGCGTAAGGTCTTTGAATTGCAGGTAATGTCTGATGGCTGGTTTGGCGGTAGTCATGTGCGCATCCTCCGATCAGGAAGAAAGAAAGCTACGAATCAGGGCCGAGAGACGTTCGACCAGCTCACGGCCTTCGTCGGCGCTGAAATTCAACGAGGGCAACAGACGCACGACCCGCTCGGCGGTCACGTTGATCAACAGCCCCGCGTCGAGAGCGAGCCGCACCAGATCGCCGCACGGACGGTCGAGTTCGATGCCGATAATCAAGCCCTGACCGCGGAC
Source organism: Betaproteobacteria bacterium (assembly GCA_025997075.1). GTDB lineage: Bacteria > Pseudomonadota > Gammaproteobacteria > Burkholderiales > Rhodocyclaceae > Propionivibrio. Next base: position 19,082 of record BNUC01000019.1, read on the forward strand.
GCCGACGACTCCAGGCACTTCCGACAAGGCCTGCGCCAGACCGTCGCGGATGATTTTGCCGACCGATGTCGCGTTATCCAGCAGATTTTCCTTCTCGACCACTTCGAGCGTCGTCAGCGCCGCCGTAGTCGCCAACTGGTTGCCGCCAAAAGTCGACCCGTGATTGCCCGGATGGAACAGCCCCGCCGCCTTGCCGGCCGCGAGACAGGCGCCGATCGGCACACCGCCGGCCAGACCCTTGGCCAGGGTCGCCACGTCCGGATGGATGCCGGCCTGCTGAAAGCCGAACCAGGTACCCATCCGCCCCATGCCGCATTGCACCTCATCGCAAATCAGCAGCCAGGCATTCTCGTCGCATAACTTGCGCAGACCGCGCAGATACTCCGGATCGGCCACATGAATGCCGCCTTCGCCCTGAACGATTTCGAGCATCACCGCGACAACATTTTTGTTATGCCCGCCGATGACACGCACGGCTTCGAGGTCGTTGAACGGCACGCGCACGAAACCGGCGACAAGTGGCTCGAACCCCGCCTGGACCTTGCGGCTTCCCGTCGCCGACAGCGTGGCCAGGGTGCGGCCGTGGAACGAATGCTCCATGACGATGATCGCCGGATTATCGACGCCCTGCTGATGCCCGTAGAAACGCGCCAGTTTGATCGCCGCTTCATTGGCCTCGCAACCCGAATTGCAGAAAAACACATCCTCCATTCCGGACAGCTCGGTCAGCTTGTCCGCCAGCCGCTCCTGCTGCGGCATTTGATAAATGTTGGAGGAATGCAGCAAACGGGCGGCCTGGGCCGAAATCGCCGCGACCAGCGCCGGATGATTGTGCCCCAGGGTGTTGACGGCAATTCCCGACAGGGCGTCGAGATACGTCTTGCCCTCGGTGTCGGTGAGCCGGCTCCCCTTTCCATGACTGAACGCCACGGGTAGCCGTGCATAGGTATTCATCACATGTGACATTTTCAATCCCTCAAATCGAAGTGCATAAACTGAAACGGCGGCTTACGCCGCCGGAACGAATCACCGTCTGTCGGACCCTGCGCACAACGCCCGAAACACGCAGCCAGCCAAAGATGCAGAAACGAAAATTCTAGGGGAAAACGTGAGAATTGTATAGCCGAACGTCAAACACAAACGGCGCCTGCCGGCGCCGTCGAATGAAACTCCTGTTTTCCGGATAATCAGGCAGCAAGCGCTTTGATATGTGCCGCCAGACGGCTCTTGTGACGAGCGGCCTTGTTTTTGTGGATGATCTTCTTGTCCGCGATGCGGTCGATCACCGAAACCGATTCCTGAAAAACGTTTTGAGCAGCAGCCTTGTCGCCAGCGACAATCGCCTTTTGCACACGCTTGACAGCCGTGCGCAGAGTGGAGCGCAGACTGTTGTTGTGGGCGCGTTGTTTAACGGCTTGACGAGCACGCTTACGGGCTTGTGCGCTGTTGGCCATGAATGGATCCTCAAAGCTATTAAGTTACGAAAACGCGTGATTCTACAGACTCGGCCAACGAATGGCAAGCAAAGAGCCCGATCAAACAGAAGACTGATTTCACCGTATCTCTGGAAGGCGAATAGTGGTAGTACGTCGAATTACGCGAAAAGTTTCCAGAGCATGCGGGCGGCCAGGATAATCAGCAGGCAGGCGAAGATGCGTTTGAGCGTAATGACCGGCAGGCGGTGGGTCATTTTTGCGCCGAGCGGCGCGGCCAGCATGCTGAACGGAACCACCCACAACCACGCGGGGAGAAAAACGTAACCCAGGCTGCCGTCCGGCAACGCGGCATGCCCCCAACCGTTGTAAATGTAGCCGAGGGCGCCACCGACGGCAATGGGGAAGCCCACGGCGGACGAGGTGCCGATGGCATTTTGTACCTTGACGTTGCACCAGGTAAGGTAAGGGACGGTCATCGCGCCGCCACCGATGGCTACCAGCGCGGACAGCGCGCCAATGCCGATGCCGACACAGATGACACCCAACCTTCCGGGAAGCTCACGCGAGGCTTTGGGCTTTAAGTTGAGGATCATCTGCGTGGCGGTGAAACAGACGAACAGCGCGAAAAAAACCGCCAATGGCCGGGTGGGAATGTGGGATGCAATCAAAGCGCCGAGTAGCGTGCCGAGCAGGATGCCGGGTGTGATCTGAAAAACGACGGGCCAGAGAACGGCCCCATGCCGATGGTGCGCGCGCAGGCTGGCAAGCGAGGTAAACAGAATGATGGCCATCGATGTTCCAAGCGCCGAGTGCAGCGCTTCGCTTGCCTGAAACAATCCCTGCGCCGTGAATAACATGGTGAGTACCGGGACCATGACCACGCCACCACCGATGCCCAACATGCCGGCCGCGAAGCCGGTAAAGAGTCCCAGACCGATATAGGCCAACCACCATTCCATGTGTTTCTCCTTTTTTCGCGAGCCAATTTCCAGATTTGGAGCAGTTTACATTTATGCAGTAACAATCGCTGTTTTTACACGTCATTCCGGCGGAAGCAGGAATGACGAGGTTGAAACAGCCACTGTCCGCACTTAAACGTAAAACGCTTTAAAGACGCGCCTCAAGAATGGCCTGCATCTGTTCGCGTGGAAGTGCGATGGGGCTGTTCTTGTTGTTCGAGCGTTCGAGGATACGTGGGAAATCGTCCTGAGTTACACCGTAAGTTGACAGCCGGGCGATGCCGGTAGCGGCGATCCAGCGGTCGAGCACCCGAAGTAACCATTCACATCCATCTTCCTCGCTGGCAGCGGCCTCGCCGGACAGCAGCGCGCCCGCGCGCGCGTATTTTTCAAGCGCGGCGCGGTTGCGGACGGAATCCTGACGCAGCGCCCCGATGTTGATCCGCGTGGCGGCTCCGATCAGCGTGCCGCAGACCACGCCGTGCGGAATCGGGAAAAATCCGCCAATCGGCCCGGCGAAACCGTGCACCACGCCCAGCCCGGCGTTGGCCAGCGCGATGCCGGAAAGCAGGGCGGCATACGCCATATGGCTACGCGCGGCAATATCCCGTTGCCCGTTTTCGCAGGCCAGGAGGAAACCGGCGGCCACATGTTCCAGCCCGTTGAGCGCCAATGCGTCGGTCATCGGCGAGGCCTTGCCCGACACGTAGGCTTCGAGCAGTTGCGTCAGCGCGTCCAAGCCGCAGGCGGCGGTGATGTCCGGCGGACACGTCAGCGAGAGTTCCGGATCGACGAGCGCCACGTCGGGGACGAAATTGTCGTGGCGCAAGGAACTCTTGTAACCCTCCTGGCCCACCTGACTCAATACGGCATTCCCGCTGGCTTCCGATCCGGTGCCGGACGAGGTGGGAACGGCGAGATACGGCAGTTTGCGCCCGTCATGCTTTCGCGCGTTGAAACATTCCAGAAAAGGCGCGACCGATCCCTCCTGCGGCAGCATGGCGGAAATGGCCTTGCCCGCGTCTATCGCGCTGCCGCCGCCGATGCCGACCACACAGTCGATCCGTCCGTCGCGGAAATTTTCCGCCACGGCGTCGACAAATTCCGGCGAAGGCTCACCGGACAAGGACGCACGCAGTACGTCGATTCCCGCGCTCTCCAGGGCTTCCCTGAGGCGGGCATGGTGTTCGGAATGGACGAAGGAGGCGGAACCCGTGACGAACAGGGCGCGGTGTCCGTAACGACCGATCAGTTGCGGCAGACCGGCCAGTTTGCCTGGGCCGAAGTGAATTTCCGGAACGCGGGCGAGGGTGAAAGGCGATAGCTGAATCATGGCGGTGCTTGAGGCGAAGGAAAAATACGACTATACCGGGAACCTTTCTCCTTGCGTTGCTACTGTCCACTATTGCCCGGTTTGACGGCATAATCTTCTTCGTGGGAAAAGAGGCTTTTTTCCGCAAGTGTCACTGTCCAAAACCCAAAATTATCCGGAGGTTCTATGCGCAGCACATTCGTTACAACGATCATCGCGGCATGCGGTCTGTTCTTTGCCAGTTCCACCCTTGCCCAGGAATTTCCCCAGGTTTACGCAAAGAAGGACTATGTCGTGAAAGACCGGGAAAAACTCGGTGGGACGGGCCTTGGCACGGTTCACTGCGAATATGCCTTCCCCAGGGACAAAGCCTTGACCGACCAGGCCGTCAAGGAAGTCGCGTGGCTGACCCTGCCTCCCGGCGCAAGCATCGGGGTGCATAAGCACGAGAAAAACGAAGACGCTTATATTGTCGTATCCGGAAGCGGTGTGTTCGTCGCCGCCGACGGCACGGAAACTCCAGTGAAAGCCGGAGACGTGACGATTGCCCGCAAGGGAGAATCGCACGGTATGAAAAATACTGGAAACGAACCCTTGGTGATCCTGGACGTCATCGCGCAGCAATGATTCTGGTTCCCCGGCGGGCTTGCCGGTAGCGGGCATCACCCCTTGACCGCTCCCGCGGTCAGTCCGCTGATGACCTGCCGGGCCGCCAGGAAGGTGAAGGCGAGCGGCGGAAGAGCAATCAGCGAGGCGAGCGCCATCAGTTTTCCCCATTCGACGCCGATATCGGTGACGAACAACGACGCGGCGACGGGTAGCGTGCGCGTCGAGCGATCAGTGAGCACCAGGGCCAGGATGAATTCGTTCCAGGCAATGCGGAAGGTGAAGATGGCGGCGGCGGCAAGGCCGGGACGAATCAAGGGCAGCACGATGCGCAGGAAGATTTTCCATGGCCGGCAGCCGTCGATCGAAGCCGCTTCTTCAAGCTCGACGGGAACCTGCAAAACGAAACCGTAGAGCAGCCAGATGGTGAAGGGGAGATTGACCGCGACATAGAGCAGGATTAGTCCGCCCAGCGAATTGGTCAGACGCCAGTCGCCCCAGATCATGAACACGGGAACGGCGATGACCGCCAGCGGCACGGTACGCAGCATCAGCGTGGTGTAAGCGATAGTCCGGCGTCCGGCGAAAGAGAAGCGCGCCAGACCATAGGCGGCCATGCAACCGAACAACAGCGTCAATAGCGTGGAGATGATACCGACGATCAGCGAGTTGACGAGGTAGCGTCCGAAACTCGAATCGAAGATGACATCGCGGTAATTTTCCAGCGTCGGCGCAAAAAAGAACGATAGCCCGGTGGTAAAGGTCTGCGCCTGCGTCTTGAGCGAGGTCAGTATCATGACCAGAATCGGACCGATACAGAGGGCGGCCAATACCGTCAGCGCGATGTAGCGCAGAACGAGCAGGGCGCGTTCGTTTTTCATTGGCCGTTCTCGTCGTCGAGCGGATTGGACATGCGCAAAGCCAGCCAGGTCAGGAACATCACCACCGCCAGCAGCAATACCGAGATGGCCGAGGCCGAGCCAAGTCGCTGCCCGATGAAAGCGGTCTTGTAGATGTACATCGACAAAACTTCGGTTGAATCGCCCGGACCGCCGAAGGTCAGCACATAGATCACTTCGAGCACGCGAAAGGCGTCAATCAGACGCATCACCAGCGTGATCGCCAGGACGTGCGCGATCATCGGCAGCTTGACGCGCCGGGTGACGGTCCACCAGCGCGCGCCGTCGATGCGCGCCGCTTCGAGCACGGTGGAATCGACGCTGGACAGACCGGCGATGACCATGATGAAGACAAAGGGCGTCCACTGCCAAATATCCGCAATGATGATCGCCGCGAAAGCCAGCGTTTCGTCGGCCAGCCAGCCTTTCGCGGCGACATCGAAGACGGCGAGCAGCGCGTTGATCAAACCGAACTGGGCATCGAACAGGTAGCGCCAGGTCAGTCCGACGGCGATGGGCGCCACCATCATCGGCAGGATGAACAAGGTGCGGAAAAAGGCCATGCCCCGGATGTTGCCTTCGAGCGCGAGCGCCAGGGCAATGCCGAGGAACATTTCCGCCGACACGCTGACCGCCGCGAACTTGAGCGTCGTCCACAGACTGCGCCACACGGCCGGATCGGTAAACACAATCTCGAACGAAGTCCAGCCCGTCCATTTCGCCTGTGACCACGGCGTACCCATGCTCCAGTCGTAAAACCCGAGCCGGGCGGCGGAGATCACCGGGTACAGGCAGGCGGCGAGCATGATGATCACCGCCGGCAGGATGAAAAACCAGGCGGTGCGGGAGTTGGAGCGGGAATTGATCGTCATGGCGGCGCCACCGGCATCCGTCATTCCGGCAAAAGCCGGAATGACGGCGCGGAAGAGAACATCAGGCTTTCAGATAACCGCCGCGCTTCATGATGTCGGTCACTTTCGGCACGATACCGTTGAGCGCCTCTTCGGGCGATTTCTTGCCGGTCAATGCCTCGGAGATGCCGATGCCCAGCGCCTGGATGTTGATCTCGTCCCATTCGGCGATGATGGGTCGCCAATCGGGTTCGACGTACTTCAACTGCTCCTTGAGAATGGCGAAGTCAGGGTATTTTTTCAGGATGTCGGGATTATTCAGCGTCGACATGCGGATCGCGTTGCCGCCCGCCATGGTTACCTTGAAATCGGCCGCCTTCGAGGTCAGCCACTGTAACAACAGGAATGCCGCATCCTTGTTTTTGGAGTTTTTCGGCATGGTAAGGCCCAGTCCGCCCGACTGCGAGGCGTAGCGTACCCCCTTCGGATGCAAGGCATAACCCACCTGGCCGACGATCTTCGACTTCTCGGGATCGTTGACCAGACCCATGATCAGAATCGAGTCGAGATACATCGCCGCCTGCCCTTGCAGGAAGGCGTTGATTGTTTCTCCCTGACCATAGCTCGGTATGCCGGCCGGGCCGGTATCGGAGATTTCCTTGAGCAGCTTGAGCGCGTCGATGCCCGCCTGGCTGTTGAATACCGGGTTCCAGTTCGCGTCAAAGACCTCGCCGCCAAGCGGGTTAAGATGCAGCAGCCAGGCATGGACGCATTGATGGCCCGATTGACCGCGAGAACTCAGGGCGCCGATGCCGGATTTGGCTTTCAACGGCGCGAGCAGTTTCTGCAGATCGTCGTAAGTTTGAGGCGCCTTGAATCCGTGTTTTTCGAAAATGTCCTTGCGATAGGCCAGTATCGAAGTCTCCGAACCGTAGGGCAGACCGTACAATTTGGCTCCAGGACCGGGCAGATAAGTCTTCGGGCCGCCGACGAGCCCCTGGACCTCAAGGTACCCTTTGACAATATCGTCCATGTCGTAGTTCGGATCGGCCAGCGCCTGATTCTGGAAGAACGGTTCGAGCGGCTCGACCAGATTCTTTTTGACGTACTCGGTTTTCCACATGACGACATAACAAGCCAGGTCATAATCCCCCTGGGGTTTGGCCATTTCGAGGAGCTGCTTGTCTTTTATGCGCGCCAGGGACATTTTGTCGAGCTCGACCTTGATACCCGTCTCGGCCGTGAAATCAGGCAGAATCTTGGTCATCGCGTCGTAGTGCGGATGCGAAGGCACGCTCATCACCACGGTCTGGCCGCGATATTTGGCGTAGCGATCCTGCGCAAAAACGCCCTTGATCAGCGGAAATTGCCCCGCCGCAAGTATTCCGGCAAGACCGCCGGCTTTCAACAAATCACGTCGTTTCATTGTTTCCCTCCTTGGCTGGTTGAATCAGATTAAGTCCCGTTTCCGCGTCGAAAACATGCACGTGGGCGGGGTTGGTCGACAGGTCGATTTCATGGTCGGCAAGCTGGCCGTGTTCTCCGCCGACGGCGGCGGTTACCGGCTCGCCGGAACCGGCGAGCGTGCCGTTGAGCACCGTTTCCGTACCCAGAAATTCCGCTACCTTGACCCGCATACGCAGAGTTTCCGCACCCGCGCCGAGCAGCAAGCCTTGCGGCCGGATACCGAGGATTACCGGTTTCCCGACGGTAGCGCCCAATGGCGCCGGCAGACGGACGCTCACCTGGGCATCGGGCAGATCGACCCTGTCGGGCGCAGCGAGCACTCCCTTGAACATGTTCATCACCGGCGAACCGATGAAACCGGCGACAAACAGATTTTGCGGCCGATTGAATACTTCCGTGGGTGTGCCGATCTGCTGGATGACACCACGTTCCAGGATCACGATGCGCTCGGCCAGCGTCATGGCTTCCACCTGGTCATGGGTCACGTAAACAGTGGTTTTACCCAGCCGCTTGTGCAGCAGCGCCAATTCCACGCGCATCTGGGCGCGCAGCTTGGCGTCAAGGTTGGAGAGCGGCTCGTCGAACAAAAACACGGAAGGCTCGCGCACAATCGCGCGGCCCATCGCCACGCGCTGCCGTTGTCCGCCGGAGAGCGCCTTGGGCTTGCGGTCGAGCAAATTCTCGATGCCCAGAATACGCGCCGCCTCGCCGACACGCCGGGCGATTTCGTCCTTCGGGGCGCGGGTCAGGGTCAGGGCGAAGCTCATGTTTTCCGCGACCGACATGTGGGGATAAAGCGCGTAACTCTGAAACACCATGGCGATGTCGCGCTGGTCGGGGCGGGCTGTCGTCACGTCGCGCCCGCCGATCAATATTCGCCCGTCGCTGACGGCTTCGAGTCCGGCGATCATGCGCAGCGTCGTCGATTTGCCGCAGCCGGACGCGCCGACCAGCACGATGAATTCTCCAGCGGCGGCGGTAAGGTTGATGCCGTCGACGATCGTGTTGTTGCCAAAGCGCTTGGTCACATTGATCAGCTCGATCCCCGCGCTCATTACGCATCTCCCTTCGATGAACCAACGACTTCAGTGATCATTGCCGCCCTTTTTTTGAACCGCTTACTCTAGCGAGTTGATCATAATGATCGATTTCTACCCATTCTATAATCAATTTGCCTGTTATGGCAAGCCTCTGGGGATATTAATAATTATTTCAATAAAAACATCGTGATATGTCATTTTTTCGTGATCATACGGATCAAAATTCATGTGATAGCCCGCTTGTTTTGTTCACATATCGATCACTTTGTACGTTCGGTTCTTTACATTTGATCGTCGCATAAATAAACTCCGCCACAAAGGACAAGCACCAGCAAGAAATTAGCGACAGGCCTTCAGGCCTGTCGGTCAAACGTCTTTGGGAAGGGGTTTGCATCCCCTCCCAAAACGGTCGCCGAAACCCCGGCCGTAAGAAAGGGGTAGGGCTCCCACCTTTCTTACGGGCGGGGTTTCAACCGGAGTTAGTTTTACGATGAAAAAAGAAGAGATTCTCGTCGTCACGCCTTATTCGGACAGCGCCATGGCGATGTTCGCGCAGCATTATGAACTCCACGTGCTTTCACAAGCCGCTGACCCCGATGCGCTGCTGAAAAGCATCGGGCCGCGCATTCGCGCGCTAGCCACCAATGGCGAGTCCGGCGCCAGCGCCGAGCTGATGGATTCCCTGCCCAAGCTTGAAATCATTGCCTGTAACGGTGTCGGCGTCGATGCCATCGACTTGGCGTATGCGGCAAAACGCGGGATTCGCGTCACCAACACCCCTGGCGTTTTGACCGACGAAGTCGCCGACATGGGAATGGGCTTGCTGCTTGCGACAGTGAGACAGATTCCCCAACGTGACGCGTTTGTCCGCTCCGGACAATGGGGTCACACGCCGCTACCCTTGACCGCGCGGGTATTCGGAAAGCGGCTCGGTATTCTGGGGATGGGACGGGTAGGCAAAGCTTTCGCGCGCCGCGCTGTGGCGTTCGATCTGACGGTCGCTTATCACAACCGCCAGCGTATCCCTGCCAATGAGGTTGCTTATGTGTACTATGACAATGCAATCGAACTCGCGCGTCATTCCGATTTCCTCGTGATATGCGCCTCGGCCAACAGCAAAAACCGCGCGTCGATTGGCCGGGAGGTTCTGGATGCCTTGGGGCCGACGGGTTTTCTCGTCAACATCGCCCGTGGCAGCATCATCGACGAGCCGGTATTGATCGAATATCTGCAAGAGAAACGCATTGCCGGCGCGGGACTCGACGTGTTCTGGAACGAACCGGCCATTGATCCGCGTTTCCGGCAACTGGACAATGTCGTGCTGCAACCGCATCGCGCCAGCGCGACGACCGAAACGCGCGCTGACATGGCCAAGCTGGCGCTCGATAACCTGCTGGCTTTTTCAGCCGGGAAACCGCTTCTCTCCGAATACAAGGTATAGGGGTTCAGGGATCAGATGCCAGGTATCAGGTATCAAAACCGAACGGATTCTGGGGTTGATACCTGGCATCTGATCCCTGATTTTCCGACACGCGTACCACGCATAGCCCCAACTCTTCGATTTCCTGGCAAAAAGCGGGGGACGCCATCCAGTCGGTGACGATCATGTCGATACGATTGAGCGGGCAGGTCAGGAAGCTCGATACGCAGTTCATTTTCGTGTGATCGGCGACGATGATGACCTTGCCGCTCGAATTCTCGATCATCGCCCTATTGACCGCCGTTTCCTGGTGGACGGCCGTGGTGCAACCCTTCTTGATATTGATGCCATTGATGCCCAGAACCGTGACGCTGGAGAAGATGCCGCGCAGTCCGGCAATCGTCAGGTCGCCGACCAGCGACTTCGACGGCGCGCGGTAGTCGCCGCCGAGCAGAATCAATTCCTGATTCGGGTCAATATCCAGGGCGAGACAGGCGGCGTTATTAGTGACGATGCGGACTTTTTTGCCGCGCAGATGATGGATGACTTCCAGCGTCGTCGACCCGGCGTTGACGAAAACGGTTTCGTTCTCGCCGACCAGCGACGCGGCATAACGCCCGATCAGGCTTTTTTCCCGCTTGGACAAATGATCCTTCTGGTCGAACAATTCTTCCAGACGCAGACCGGAGGCCAATACAGCTCCGCCACGTGTGCGTTCAAGCAGCTTCTCTCTGGCCAGCGCGTCGAGATCGCGCCGGATGGTGATCTTCGACACGCCGAACTCGGCGGCCAATTCGTCGGCCGAGACGGACTGGCGCTGGTACAGCATTTCCAGAATCTTTTTATGGCGATAGTTGTTGATCTTCATCTTCGGGGACTCGCCCGCGCCGTCGAGTGCCGGAGTCGTCATTTGATCCTCTCCCGGAATTCAGGCGCCGACAGCGCCCGGTAAAGCGCCCGCGCCCGCCGGCTCACCCGCTCATAGATCGGCTGATTCGCGGGATCCGGCTGGTAGGATACCGAGGATCCCGAATCCACGGCGCGCGCGAAGGCCAGCGTGTGGCTGGCATCGATTCCGCAGGCCACTGCGCCGGCAATCCATGCGCCGAACGAGGTGGCCTCGCCGTTCCCGAAACGAACGACTGGTCGCGCGAAAACGTCGCTCTGTATCTGATTGAACAGATCCGAGCGAGTCAATCCGCCGGAGACGCTGACGGAAGCCACACGCCCGCACTGCGCCTCGATAAGTTCCAGACTTCCCTTCATCTCGACGGCAATGCCTTCGAGGATCGCGCGCGCCATTTCGCCGCGCGAAGTACCGGGCGTCAGGTTATAAAAGACGCCCTTCGCTTCCGGATCCCAGTTGGGCGTACCGCATCCCCGGAAGTGGGGCAGGAGAATCAGGTCACCGGTTCCCGGCGATACCGTCGCGGCTTCCGCGTTTAACCGCTCGAATGCCGAAGCGTCTGCGCTCCCGTCGCTAAACCCGAGTTCCGAAAACCAGCGGTAGATCGATCCCGAGGTCAGCACGGCGGCCTCGACGATGTAAGCGTCTGGCACGGCGGAAACGTTGCAGGCGGTGCGCATCCGTTCATCAAGCGCGGGTTTGTCGCTGTGCCCGATCAGATAGGAGCCGGTCCCGGTGTTAGTTACGGCGCGTTCGCCGGAAAACAGGCCGAGCCCCAGCGCCGCGCACTGCTGATCGCCGCCCGCGGTGACTACCGGCAGTCCGGAAGGCAGCCCCGCTTCATCCGCGCTGCCGGGAGAGAGACCGCCAACGATCGATCCGGGCGCGACAAGTTCGCAAAGCATGCCGGAGGGCACGCCGAAAAGCCGCAGCAACTCGGTGTCCCACTCACGGGATTCGAGCTTGAGGAGATTGGTTCGGCTGGCGAAGCTATGGTCGGTCACAAGCCGGCCAGTCAACAGGTACAACGCCCAGTCCTGAATACCGATCATTTTGTAGGTCCGATTCCAGATGTCGGGGCGGCTTCGCTTGAACCAGGCCATTTTGATGGCCGAGAACACCGGGGAAATTTTCAGTCCGGACCTTCGGTAGACCAAGGGGTTGCAGCCGCTCATCGCCTGCGCGAGACCGGCCGTGCGCTGATCCTGCCACATGATGGCTGGATGCAGCGGGTTGCCATCATGATCGATCGGGATGACCGAGGAACGCTGCGCGGTTACGGAGATGCACGCCGGTTCAATGTGAGCGTTGCCGGCGGCGTCCGCGCAGCTTTTCAACACCTTGGGCAAAACCGTCTTCCAGGCCAAGGCGTCTTGTTCGACCCGGCCATCGTTGAAATAGGCGGGGACATTGGCCTGCGCTTCCATATGGATCAGGCGGCTGTCGGCGTCGTACAGCGCGCCGCGCACGCTCGTTGTTCCAATATCGACGGTAATGATCCCTTTCATCCGTGTCTCGTTTCGAGTCCGATCCTACATTTCGCTAATTATCAAGATTCGATCATTTTGATCGGTATCTGTGTTTGTAGTACACATTATGATATAAAATTTCCAGCCGAAAAGCTTGTTTTATCAATGAATTTCATGAAAGTCATCGAATGAAAATCGAAAAACGCTTTCTCACAACGCTGAACCGTTGCTATGCCTGCAACAGTATCGAAGTCGACGGCCAGAGGCGCATCCTGTTGGCCACGGAAGGCGAGGGCGCCTGTCTGGCTTGGAGCGCGCCCGACTACACGAAAAGCTACGTGGTCTGGGACAGCCCCGGCGGCACCATGTCGATCGTGCCGATTCACGGAACGAACGGTGAGTTTCTGGCGGTACAAAAATTTTTCCGCATGTTCAACTGGGAAGAAGCGAAGGTCGTGCATGTTCGCCCGCTCGCCGGCGGGTATGAAGTTACTGACATCCTGCATTTGCCCTACATCCACCGCTTCGATCTGCTCACTGCCGGAAAACACCATTACTTCATCGGCTGTACGCTGGCGACCACCAAGACTGCCAAGGAAGACTGGTCGAATCCCGGCAAGATATGGATTGGCGAGTACAAAGGAGTCGGCCCGCTATCGATTTCCGTGCTCAAGAACGGTATCACCCAGAACCACGGTTACAGCCGGCTGCTGCGGGATGGCGTGATGCGTGGACTGATTACCGGGCGCGAAGGCGCGTTTGAAGTCACGCCGCCCCTGACGCCGGATGGTCAGTGGACCGTTCAGCAATTCATGGACTGGCCGATCAGCGACATTTCGGCGATCGATATTGACGGAGATGGCGAACTCGAATTTGCGACGATCGAAGAGTTTCACGGCCAATATTTCCGGGTGTACAAGAAAATCAATGGACGTTTCGTGAAAATCTTCGAACATCCCGAAGCGACCGAGTTCTACCACGTGGTCGTGGGCGCGACGCTGGCGAGCGAGCCGGTGTTCATCGGCGGTTGTCGTCGGGGCAAACAACAACTGTTCTACGTGCGCACCAAGCAAAAAACACCGCTCGAACTCGAAGCCGTGCTGATCGAAGAAGGCGTCGGGCCGAGCAACGCTTATGTTTTGCACGAGAAGGGACGCGACATCATCGTCGCGGCCAATCGGGAAAAGGCCGAAGCCGCCTTGTATTTCGTGACCTCATCGTAATGAAACGATCATTTTGATATTGAAATCCGATCATTTAATTCAATATAATTGCTTGTACGTTGTCAAATAGACGCTTTCATCCGGGCCAGTCGTCCAGAAAGGCCAGGATGGGCGGGAATCGATCAATCAAACGGATTGGAGGCTGGCATGGCAAAAGTGGACGAAGTCACGCGGGAATCGTGGGTGTTGAACACTTTCCCGCAATGGGGCACATGGCTGAACGAGGAAATCGAACGCGAGGTGGTCAAACCCGGCACGTTCGCCATGTGGTGGCTGGCTTGTACGGGAATTTGGGTAAAGACGGAAGCTAACACCAATCTCTGCATCGACTTGTGGTGCGGTACCGGCAAGCGTTCGATGAAGAACCCGCTGATGGATCCGCATCATCAGATGGCGCGGATGAGCGCTTGCGTCGCGCTACAGCCCAACCTGCGTCACTCGCCTTTCGTCATCGATCCTTTCGCCATCAAACAGATCGACGCGGTAGTCTCCACGCACACGCATAACGACCACATCGACATCAATGTAGCGGCGGCGGTACTGAGAAACTGCGAAGCCAAGGTGCCGTTCATTGGTCCGAAATCTTGCGCCGAAGTTTGGAAGAAATGGGGAGTGCCGGAAGAACGCATCATTCAGGTCAAACCGGGCGATACCGTCAAGATCGGAGACATCGAGCTGCTCGCGCTCGAATCGTTCGACCGCACGATGGCCATCACCCTGCCCAAGGAACAGACCGCCAAGGGCAAGATGCCGGTGAACCTGGACGAAGTGGCAGTCAATTATCTCGTCAAAACGCCGGGCGGCAATCTTTACCACAGTGGCGATTCGCACTATTCGAACGGCTACGCCAGGCATGGCAACGAGCACAAGATCGACGTGGCGCTTGGCTCCTACGGCGAGAATCCGCGCGGTATCACCGACAAGATGACCTCGTCGGACATCCTGCGCATGGCCGAGGCTTTGAATACCCAGGTGATTATTCCCTTCCACCACGACATCTGGACAAACTTCCTGGCCGACCCGATGGAGATCATCGTGCTGTGGAAGATGAGAAAGGATCGCCTGAAATACCGTTTCAAGCCCTATATCTGGCAAGTCGGCGGCAAGTTTGTCTATCCGGACAACAAGGACGACATGGAGTATCACTACTTCCGCGGTTTCGAGGACGTGTTTACCAAGGAAACGGATCTGCCGTTCCCGTACTTCCTGTAAGGTTCAGGGATCAGAGATCAACCCAAGGCAATCGCACGAATGCCATTGAAATGAAGGACGAGACTTCCCGCGGAGTATGGCGATCCATCTTCCTCCCCCCTCGTGGGGGAGGATGCCCGAAGGGCAGGAGAGGGGGCAGAGGACAGAAGACAGAAGACAGAAGACAGTCAGTTACCGGCGGCTACGCCGCCGCAAGCATTACCGTCCTCTGTCATCAGTCCTCTGTCCTCTGTACCCCCTCTCCCGCCCCTGCCGGGGCACCCTCTCCCACAAGGGGAGAGGGAAAGCAAACGCCTGTTTATGCTTTACCATGACAAATATATTCATGCGATTGCCCTGGGGATCAATCCCAAAACTTGCCGTTCGGTTTTGATACCTGATACCTGATACCCGACATCTGATCCCTGTATCACGGGCATTTCGCGGCTTTGATTTTGGCAAACTCGCGCTTTTCCTGCTCCGTACCCAGCATTTTCTCCAGACATTCCACCCCGCTGGCATTGTTCAGGGCGCAGACCTTGCGCGCATCCGTGACCGCCTTGCAGATTTCGCCCTTCAAGCTGTAAGCAATGGCGCGGTTGGCATAAGCGTTTGCCTTTTTGGGATCAAGCTCAATCGCCTTGTTGAGCGCGACGAAGGCTTTGTCGAGTTCACCCAGTTCCAGATGATAAAAGCCGAGATTGTCGTGATAACCGGCGTTATCGGGTTCAAATTTGATTGCAAAGCCTTCATATTTCACCGCATTTTGGTAATCCTTCTCACGCGCCTTCAACAGAGCCGCGTAATCACACGCCTTCGCGCTATCATCATAATGGTCGGAGTCGATGCTGAGACAACCTCTATAAAACAAATCAAAGGCTTTCTTGTCGTCCTGCGTCACGCCCTTGCCCTTAAAATAAGCGTACCCCCGCCACAAGCAGCCTGCGGCGGAACGGTATTCGCAAGCCTTGTCTTCCAGCGCGACGGATTTTGCCTCGTCCTTGGTCAGACCGCCGCGCCCATTGGCGTAATAGATGGACAGGTTCTTACAGCCCTCGCCATATTTCAAATCACACGCCTTTTTATACCAGGCGGCGGCCCTGGTTTCGTCTTTGGCAACGCCTCGGCCTTTTTCATGCGAATAGCCCAGACTGTTGCACGACGCGCCATCTCCCAGGTCACAGGTCTGGTTGTAAAGCGCATACGCCTTGGCGGGGTCTTGTTTCACGCCGCGCCCGTCGTAGTAGCTGCTTGCCAGATTTCTGCAACCCCTGGCCTTTTTCGCATCACATGATTTCTGGAAAAACCCTGCGCCTTTGGCCTCATCCCTGGGGACGCCATCACCTTTCATATACTTCAGGCCAAGATCATTGCACTGGTCGTTTTCCAGATCGCAGGCTTTTTGATAGAACGAGCTTGCCTTGGCCTCGTCACTGACCACGCCTTCGCCTTTGGAATAGCGATCGCCCAGTCTTTTGCACGCCTCGCCATCTCCCAGGTCACAAGCCTGGTTGTAGAGCGCATACGCCTTGGCGGGGTCTTGCTTCACGCCACGCCCGCGCTCGTAGTTTCTTGCCAGGGATCTGCAACCCAAAGCTTTTTTCGCGTCACATGATTTTTGGAAAAACCCTATGCCTTTGGCCTCGTCCTTGGGAATGCCATCACCTGTCATATATCTCTGGCCAAGAGAATTGCACCAGTCGCCATCCAGTTCACAGGCTTTTTGATAGAACGAGATTGCCTTGGCTTCGTCCCTGGCTACGCCTTCGCCTTTGGAATAGCGATTGCCCAGATTGAAGCACCCCGAACCCACTTTCAGATCACAGGCTTTTTGATAGAACGAGCTTGCCTTGGCCTCGTCCCTGGCTACGCCTTCGCCTTTGGAATAGCGTACCCCCAGATTGAAGCACCCCGAACCATTTTTCAGATCACAGGCTTTTTGATAGAACGAATTGGCCTTGGCTTCGTCTTTGGCAACGCCTTGGCCTTTGGAATAGTGTACGCCCAGATTGAAGCACCCCGTGCCGTATTCCAGATCGCAGGCTTTTTGATAGAGCGAAATTGCCTTGGCTTCGTCCCTGGCTACGCCTTCGCCTTTGGAATAGCGTACGCCCAGATTGAAGCAGGCTATAGTATCCCCCCCATTGATGCAACTGAACTCCAAAACTTTAGCTCTTGAAGGCAGGTCATAAAACAAGACTTCGGCAACCATTCTGCAATAGCCGCCATCACCCGCCAGACACGCGCGAGCGATTTGCGGACTGCAATATGATATTTCATCAAAAAGCACATCACCTTTGCCTTTGAACTTTGGATTTTTCCACAAACAATTGCGAGCATCTTGTTCCAAGACAGATTTCCTCTCTCCCATCGCTACTGTTAGCTTATCGTTTATTTCATAAAGCACTATCGATGTATTAATATCTTTACATTCACCATCTCTAGAGCCGCTGCTCTTCTCTCTTTGATCGCAAATATCCGCGCCCTTTTTAAGCCAACCAACCATTTGATCGTAAGTCAGATCCACCGCTTGCGATTCCACGTTGCCAAACAACGCAAACAAGGCAACTACCGTTGCCAATATGGAACGAAGATTCATGACAGCTCCTTGGACAAACAATTTCCGACGAGATTCGCGTCCGTTGAAAAAGTGAATAAGACTTACAGATGCAAAAGAACCTCGTTCCCGGATCAGGAACGAGGTTCTTTGTAAAAGGCGAAGAAAAGAGCAGGCGCTACGACAGGTAATGCAAGGAACAATGCCGAAACGGCGCTGTAATGCTAAACAACCATGCTTGCTTGCTTGCTTGCTTGCTTGCTTGCTTGCTTGCTTGCTTGCTTGCTTGCTTGCTTGCTTGCTTGCTTGCTTGCTTGCTTGCAAAAATTGTTGCGCCTGTTTTTGAAATGTCAAGCGAATTTACAATTTTTTTGCTTTTTGTACCGGTCCGCGCCGGCCTTTGCGCCACACGGCCCAACCCGGCCCGCGCATCGTCATTCCCGCGAAGGCGGGCGCTATTTTTAGAAGAGCGGGCGATTTTTACGGACGCGCAATGCGCGCCCCTACCGTCCGTGGCAACCCGGGCGCGCATTGCGCGTCCGCAGGTTTGGAAGAGCGGGCGGGACGCCCGCGCTCCCAGGGCCGTTCGGTTTTGATCCCTGATACCTGACATCTGATCCCTGAACCGGGCGAATGACTGAAAAACATGGATCAATCAACCCGCAATCACGCCTTCGACGGCCTCAACCACCTTGTCCGCGGTGACGCCGAGGAATTCGAAGACCTGGGCGGCCGGGCCGGATTCGCCGAAGCGGTCGATGCCGACCACCGCGCCTTCGAGTCCGACGTACTGACGCCAGTAGCCGCTCACGCCCGCCTCGACCGCGACACGCGGGATGCCGCGCGGCAGCACATCGTTGCGGTAAGCGGCGTCCTGCTGCTCGAACAGGAAGGGCGAGGGCATCGACACGACGCGTACCGCGATGCCTTTTGCGGCCAGTGTTTGCTGCGCGGCGACGGCCAGCGCGACTTCCGAGCCGGTGGCGATGATCACGGCCTTCGGCGCGCTGGCGCAGTCCTTGAGCACGTAGCCGCCCTTGCGGATGGCGGCGATTTCTCCGGCATCGCGCGTCTGGTGCGCCAGATTCTGGCGGGTGAGAATCAGGGCGGTCGGTGTTTCCCGGTGTTCCAGCGCGATCTGCCAGGCGACGAAGGCTTCAACGGCATCGCACGGACGCCATACGTCGAGATTGGGCATCATGCGCAGCGTGGCGGTCTGTTCGATCGGCTGGTGCGTCGGGCCGTCCTCGCCGACGCCGATGGAGTCGTGCGTGAAGACGTAGATCGGATTGATCTTCATCAACGCGGCCATGCGGATGGCGTTACGCGCGTATTCCGAGAACATCAGGAAGGTGCCGCCGAAGGGACGGAAACCGCCGTGCAGGACGGCGCCGTTCATGATCGCGGCCATGCCGAATTCGCGCACGCCATAATGAATGGAGTTGCCGCCCTGGTCGATGCTGGCTGGCAGGATTTCACGGCAGCCCTTCCAATGGGTCAGGTTGGAGGGTGCGAGATCGGCGGAGCCGCCCAAAAATTCCGGAACCAGCGGGGCCAGCGCGGTAATGGCGTTTTGCGAGGACTTGCGCGTGGCGATGGTTTCGCCCTTGTCGACGATGGCTTGCAAGGCTTCGGCGGATTTGGCGGCGTAGTCCGCGCGCAGTTCCTTTTTCAAGCGGCGTTCGAATTCGGCGGCGAGTTCCGGATAAGCCTTGCGATAGGCGGAGAAACGGTTATTCCATTCGGTTTGACGCGCGTTGCC
This sequence comes from Betaproteobacteria bacterium, assembly GCA_025997075.1. Lineage (GTDB taxonomy): Bacteria > Pseudomonadota > Gammaproteobacteria > Burkholderiales > Rhodocyclaceae > Propionivibrio. Next base: position 38,181 of record BNUC01000019.1, read on the forward strand.
CGGAGCGCGCGCGTCCCAGGCAGCGCGCGCTTCCTGCGGCACTTCAAACGGGCCGCCGGTGATGCCCAGCGCGGCGCGCGTGGCGGCGACTTCGTCCTTGCCCAGCGGCGCGCCATGCACGTCGTGCGTACCGGCCTTGTTCGGCGATCCCTTGCCGATGACCGTTTTGCAGCAAATCAGCGTTGGCTTTGCGCTTTGCGCCTTGGCGGCGGCGATGGCGCGGTCGACGGCGTCGACATCGTGACCATCGACATCGCGGATGACGTTCCAGCCGTAGGCTTCAAAACGTTTCGGCGTATCGTCGGTAAACCAGCCATCGACGTGTCCTTCGATAGAAATGCCATTGTCGTCGTACAGGGCGATCAATTTGGCGAGCTTCCAGGTTCCGGCGAGCGAGCAGACTTCGTGCGAAACACCCTCCATCATGCAGCCGTCGCCGGACTCGGCGTGGCCATGGGCAACAGCCGCCAGGAAGTGCGCGCCTGCGCCGACTGGGTGACCGGTTCCAACGACAGCGACGGCATCGCCGACGCGCTACAGCGGTTTGTACTGACAGCGGCGTAACATTTGGATATTATCTGAGGTTGTTCCGCATTGATCCATCATCTATCGTTTCGGGAGCAGGACTCATGGTTTCTCAAGTTTCTCAGGCGGCGCTGGCGAACGCCATCCGCGTGCTGGTCATGGACGGCGTGCAGGCGGCTAATTCCGGGCATCCGGGCGCGCCGATGGGTATGGCGGAAATCGCCGTGGCCTTATGGAATCGTCATCTGAAACACAATCCGACTGACCCAAAATGGGCCGACCGTGACCGCTTCGTGCAATCCAACGGCCACGGTTCGATGCTGCTTTACTCCCTGTTGAATCTGACCGGCTACGACCTGCCGCTCGACGAACTGAAGAAGTTCCGCCAGTTGCACAGCAAAACGCCCGGCCATCCCGAATACGGGCACACTCCCGGCGTCGAAACCACCACCGGCCCGCTCGGACAGGGCCTCGGCAACGCCGTCGGCATGGCGCTGGCCGAGAAATTGCTGGCGGCCGAATTCAACCGCGACGGGCATAAGATCGTCGACCACTACACCTACGTCTTCCTCGGCGACGGCTGCATGATGGAGGGTGTTTCGCACGAAGTCTGCTCGCTCGCCGGAACCTGGAAGCTCGCCAAATTGATCGCCCTGTACGACGACAATGG